>JAFYWV010000034.1 GCA_017546505.1 Bacteroidaceae bacterium | reverse complement strand
GGTGTCAGTTAACTGACACCCTCTCTGTTCTTATTATGATTTTCGTTTAGTCAACTATGACCTTTATGCTCTTGTCTGCAATGTTCACTATGGCGACAGAGCCTTTTGAAAGCCCTGTTGCAACAGTTGCCGTGCCGTTCTCGATGGTTGTTGTGGCAATGAACGTGCCGGCTGTTGTGTAAACAGCAACACTCTCTCCATCGAGTGAGCAGCTGATGTTGATGGTGTCATTGTTTGATGTTACAAGCACAGCCTTTGCAGGAACATTGATTACATTGGTGTAGTCACCGCCATTTAATGTTACAACAGTTCCAAAGCTGCTCCAGGGTGCGGTTGCTTTGTAGCTGTTGATTGCTTCTTCCGGCACGTGCAGTGTCATATACTCGGGGTACGATTCATTGAAAGCGCCTGAATGTGTTGATGGCACCGATGTTGCAAGGCAATATACATCTGTCAGGTTTTCACATTTTGCAAATGCTTCCGAACCAATATTTTCCACGCCGATGCCTATTGTTACGTTTGTAAGCCCGGAGCAACCAGAGAACGCAGCATCTCCAATGCTTGTAACGCTGTATATTACATCGTAGTATGTAATTTCGCTTGGTATAACAATATCCCCGGAATAATTGCTACCACTTATTACCGTTGCCACTTTAGCTTTAGTAACAACATCGTATATTATACCATCGATGTATACCTCTTCAGCCTTTGCCGTTCCAATGCAGCACACTAACATTAGTGCTGTAAATAAAAGATTCAGTTTCTTCATAATAGTACTTTAAATTTAAATGTTTATTATTTTGTTTTTTTGTTATACTCTTTCGAAGAGAGATTTGCAAAATTATTGTTTGCTGATAACCAACATCATAACTGTTGGCTATCAGCTTTTTTGCTAAACAAATAATAAACATTCAATATATATATTGCTGATTTACAATGTTTTTTTTGACAGATTAGCACTTCGGTAAGATTTTTTTGTAATATTTGCCACATATTGAAATCTCTTCGAAAGAGATTAACAATTTTGCTAAACAAAAATCAAAAAAAACAAAATCCTTTCTCCTTGTGCGGTAAATGTCCTTTTTTTGAAAGTTGTTTTATTACAGCTTCTAAAAAAAATAAACTGTTCCTTATTATTACTTAAAAATATTTAAGAATATGTTTTTTTGAAAAATTATTCTTATCTTCGCATTATTACAATGCTGTGCAAACAATAATAAAAAACAGATTATGAAAAACATTTACAACAAGGCAAAAAAAATCATTGGCTATTCGGCAGCCGGTGCAGCCGTGTTGCCTCTTGTGGCCTCTTGCGCAAACGAGGAGAAACCAAAAGAGCCGATGAATATCCTCTTTATTATGTGCGACGACCACTCCTATCAGACAATCAGCGCATACGACACCACATTCATACGCACTCCTAATATCGACCGCATTGCTGCCGATGGTTTGCGTTTCACAAACAGTTTTGTGGCGAACTCAATCAGTGGCCCGTCACGCGCCTGTATGCTCACCGGCAAGCATAGCTTCACCAATGGCTTCACCGACAACAGCTCGTCGTTCGACGGCAGTCAGCAGACATTCCCAAAACTTTTGCAAAATCGGGGCTATGAGACGGCTGTCATCGGCAAGTGGCATTTGACATCAGAGCCCACAGGTTTCAATCATTGGGATATTCTCATTGGACAGGGCGATTACTATAACCCCACATTCATATGCAATGGCGAGAAGGTGCAGCGCGAGGGGTATGCAACCAACGTCACCACCGACCTGGCTCTCGACTGGCTTGAGAGCGGGCGCGACGCAAGCAAGCCGTTCTGTCTGCTGTTGCATCACAAGGCGCCTCACCGCACTTGGATGCCCGATACCTGTGACCTCGACCTTTTTGCCGACTGTGATTTCCCATTGCCCGAAACCTTCTTCGACAACTATGACACACGTCTTGCGGCACAGGGGCAAAAGATGTCAATCAGCAAGGATATGGACATTGTCTACGACCTGAAGATGGCCGACAAGGACAGCACCATACACAGCCGCCCCGACCTTGAGGCTTGGGGGCGTCGCATATACAACAATATGAACACTGCGCAAAAGGCTGCTTGGGATGCCCACTACGATGTTGTCATTGAAAAGTTCAAGGCTGCCGGGCTTGCCGGCAAGGAACTCGATGCGTGGAAGTACCGGCAGTATATGCGCGACTATCTGCGTGTGATTACATCGGTCGACCGCAATGTGGGTCGTGTGCTCGATTATCTCGAGGCCGAGGGGCTGATGGACAATACTCTCATTGTCTACACCTCGGACCAGGGATTTTATATGGGTGAACACGGCTGGTTCGACAAACGTTGGATGTACGAGGAGTCTTTCCGCACTCCGCTCATTGTGCGCTTGCCGGGCGGCATAGCGGGCGAGTCGATGGCAATGGTGCAGAATATCGACTATGCACCTACGTTCCTTGAACTTGCTGGGGTGGATGTTCCTTCCGATATTCACGGCTGTTCATTCCTCCCTGTTCTCAAGGGCGAGGAGTGGAAACCCAACCGTGACGGCGTGTATTACCACTACTATGAGTACCCCGACGAGCACGCCGTAAAGCGTCACTTGGGTGTGCGCACCGAGCGTTACAAACTCATACATTTCTATGAGGATGGCGTTTGGGAGCTCTTCGACCTTGAAAACGACAAGCGTGAGCTCAATAATATCTATGGTAAACCGGGAACTGAGGAGGTTACTGCGCAGCTAAAGGATAAGCTGGTGAAGTTGCAGAACCAATATGGCGAACAACAGTTTATAGCAAGTGAAAAGTAACAAGAAGAACAATCTGCACCTTGCCGACGTTGCCAAGATGAGGCGCGCTCCGGCGTTCGGGACAATGGTGAAGCCCATTGGCTCGGCGTGCAACCTCGACTGCCATTATTGCTACTACCGCGACAAGAGTGAGATTTACAGTGGTACAATGCCACGTATGAGCGATGAGTTGCTCGAAATCTATATAAAGCAATATATTGAGGGTGCATCGCAGCAGAATGTGAGTTTCTGCTGGCACGGAGGTGAGCCGCTGATGGCCGGGTTGCCCTTTTTCCGCAAGGCGATGGAACTGCAGCAGAAATATGCCGGTGACAAGGTCATTGAGAATACCTTGCAGACAAACGGAATTCTGCTCAACGAAGAGTGGTGCACATTCTTCAAGGATAATGATTTCCTCATTGGCCTGTCGCTCGACGGCCCCGAGGATATACACGATGCCTTCCGCCGCGACTGTGGTGGCGCACCGACATTCGCGCGGGTGATGAAAGGTGTCGAGATTATGTCGCGCAGTGGTGTCGATTTCAACATTCTCTCAACGGTGAATGCACGCAGCGAGGGACGTGGTGCCGAGGTGTACAAATTCCTGCGCTCCATAAACCCCTATATGCAGTTCCTGCCTGTGGTGGAATATGTCATTGAGCGTCCGGGCAAGCGTCCGCTCATTGTCTCGCCCGACGAGGAGGATGCCGTTGAGGCTCCCTGGTCGGTGTCGGCAAAAGGCTATGGACAGTTTATGTGCGATGTCTTTGACGAGTGGTTGAAATTTGACGTAGGCCACTGTTTTGTGCAGCTCTTTGATGTTACGCTTGCCAACTGGTGTGGTGTGCAACCGCCGTTGTGTGCTTTCAATGAGGTGTGTGGCGATGGTCTGGTGGTTGAACATAACGGCGATGTCTACTCTTGTGACCACTTTGTCTACCCCGACTACCGCTTGGGCAACATAAAGGAGAAAGAGCTTGCCGAGATGTACCGTAGCCCCGAGCAGCAGACCTTCGGGCGCGACAAACGCGATGCCTTGCCAATGGAGTGCAAACGCTGCAACTATTATTTCCTATGTCGTGGCGAGTGCCCCAAGCACCGCTTTGCATACGCAAAGAACGGCGAACCGTATATGAACGTTCTGTGTGAGGGATACAAGATGTTCTTCCGTCACACCGACCCTGATATGCGCTATATGAAGATGCTGCTTGAGAAAGGCTTGCCGGCATCGGAGATTATGAACAGAAAATGATAACCGACGTCACTATTTGCTGATAATTGAGAAACATATCATCATTTGGAATGACGTGTAGATTGATAATAAAAAACAAAACTAACCGATAACTATGAATCCAAAATTTGTTTTGCCAAAGATAGGCGAGCTGCCTATTTCGGCTTCAATAGAGAGTATCTGTAAATTCGAGAAAGTGCCGACAAAAATATGTTCGACAGAGCTCGAGGGTGTTAAGTATGCTGCCGATGTGGTTGTAAATGCCATAAACTCGCACAGCGAGAACCGCCTTTTTACATTAGGCCTTTCAACCGGACGCACACCGCTCGGTCTATATGCCGAGCTTGTGAAGCGCTATCAGGCCGGCGAGGTGAGCTTTGCCAATGTCGAGGTTTTCAGTCTCGACGAGTTTTTCCCGATGGAGGCTTCATCGCCACAGAGCCGCAACCACAGAGTCAACGAGGACTTCCTCAAGTTCATTGACATTAACCCCGAGAATGTACACTTTCCAAACGGTGCAGTTGCGCGTGACAAGGTGAACGATTACTGCCGCAAGTATGAGCAGAAGGTAAACGGCAATATCGACCTTATGATAATGGGTGTGGGTGAGCTTGGACAGATTGGTTTCAACGAGCCGGGCAGTTATGCCCACTCGACAACACGTCTTGTGCAGTTGAGCTACAACACCCGTAAAAATCAGGATAAATTCTTCTCAAACCCCAATGAGGTGCCCAAAATGGCAATAACAATGGGATTGGAGACTATAATGAGTGCAAAGAAAATTGTACTTATGATGTGGGGTGAGGACAAGGCCGGAGTGGCAAAAAGACTCATCGAGGGCGAGATTAACGAAGAGTATCCGGCTACCTGCTTGCAAGACCACGACGATATTCTGGTTGTCATTGACGAGGGCGCGGCACAGGAGCTTACCCGCGTTAAAGAGCCTTGGCTCATTGCGCCTCCGATAGAGTGGAGCGACAAACTGATTCGCAAGGCTGTCATCTGGTTGTGCCAGACTGTTGACAAACCAATCCTCAAACTCACACATCAGGACTATATCAAGAACTCGCTCTCCGATCTTTTGGAGCGTGTGGGAACATACGACAAGGTGAACATCAAGGTGTTCAACGAGATACAGCATATAATCTCGGGATGGCCCGGTGGCAAGCCCAATGCCGATGACAGCACACGCCCTGTGCCTTCTACACCATTCCCCAAACGAGTGATAATCTTCTCTCCGCACCCCGACGACGACGTAATCTCAATGGGTGGAACATTCAACCGCCTCATAGAGCAGGGGCACGACGTGCACGTGGCCTATCAGACATCGGGCAACGTGGCTGTGTATGACGATGTCGTGTTGCAGAACATCGACACGGCAAAGGAGATGGGCTTTGGCGATGCCTTTGACGAGATACGCGAAATAATTGCAAACAAGAAGGTTGGTGAGCCCGAGCCACGCAAACTGCTCGACCTCAAGGGCGCAATCCGCCGTGCCGAGGCACGTGCTGCCTGCCGCTCTATTGGCCTTGACGACCGCACAAACGCTCACTTCCTGAACCTTCCGTTCTATGAGACTGGCGGTATAAAGAAAGGACAGTTGAGTGATGATGATATTGAGATTGTAAAGACATTGATGCGCGAGGTCAAGCCGCATCAGATTTATGCAGCCGGTGACCTCACCGACCCTCACGGCACACACCGTGTCTGCATCGAGGCTGTGTTGCGTGCTTTTGAAGAGGTGAAAGATGAGGAGTGGGCAAAGGAGTGTCACATCTGGCTCTACCGCGGTGCTTGGCAAGAGTGGGATTTGGCGGTTGCCGATATGGCTGTGCCCCTCAGCCCCGAGGAGCTTATCCGCAAGCGTCACGCAATCTTCCGTCACCTCTCGCAAAAGGATATCGTTCCATTCCCGGGTGAGGATGCGCGCGAGTTCTGGCAGCGTGCCGAGGAGCGTACCCAGGGAACAGCAGAGCTTTTCAACAAGATTGGTCTGCCCGAGTATCAGGCAATAGAGCTTTTTGCAAAGTTGCTATAAGATAGGGGCTGTTCCATAGATTTAATGAGGCTGTGTCAAAATGTGAATTTTGGCTCAGCCTCTTTTGTATTATGCGAAAGCTGTCATACTGAACGAACCAACGGTCGACGCCCGAAGGGGGGCTAAAGTCAATGTGAAGTATCTCTTTTTGCTACAGCGCACGTATTTACAAGCACTCCTCGAAACCGTAAGGGTTAAAACTGTTATTTTAACGTGAGTTCGATATAAGAATTTATACTAAAATTTAGCTTATTTTGTCATTCCGAACCTTGTGTGAGGAATCTCATTATACGCGGATTCAGAGATCCTTTGACAATCCTTGCTTATCGCAACCTACACGGCGCAAACTT
>JAFYWV010000033.1 GCA_017546505.1 Bacteroidaceae bacterium | reverse complement strand
AGTAGACGTAGTGCAACGCAGTCAACTTCTCAAAGCCTGAATATTTTCATCAGGCAGAAGTAGACGTAGTGCAACGCAGTCAACTTCTCAAAAGCCTGAATATTTTCATCAGGCAGAAGTAGACGCAGTGAAATTTTAGACCGATTCTTGTATTTTATAATCCTCTCAGTGGCCACACAGAGAGGATTATTCTTTTTTTCTTCAAAGGTATTTGCTTAAAATTCATTAAATTAAAAAATATATGTATATTTGTAAAAAATAATTAATATTCAGGTTATTATCGTAGGTGTGAATTCTAAAACAAATAAAGATATGTGTAAAAAGACTTTTATCGTACTGCTGTTGGGGGTTTCGTCTTTTATTACCTCGTGTGTAGATAATAAATACGACCTTGCAAACAAGGAAATTTCAAACGATGTAAAAATTGAAGGTAATACAGTAGCCTTGCCTGTTGGAGATTTGAAAGCAGTTCTGCTTGACTCGCTTATCGATGTTAGCAAGATTGATGTTTTAGAAAAGGGCTCAGATGGCGTTTACGGCATCAAAATGGACAGCACCCTCTCTGTCAATGAGGAGATTGAGCCTATAACATTGAATATTGCACCTATCGAATACAGTATTCCGGTTGATTTTGACAAAGCTGATATTGAGGATGTGCAGATTGGCGAGATGAGCGTTACATCTGTAATTCCGTCAATCCCGGTATCAATTGGTGAACTTAACCGTAAATTGCCAACGTTGTCTTCAAAAATTCGAAGCAAAAATTTTGAAATCCCCGGGCTTGAAGAGGCATTTAAAATTCTGGATAGAGTAGGTGGTTCCTATTCAATCAGAATAGATAATCCTGTGTCTGTTACAACCGGCTTGCAGAGTGTTGGTTGTGGTTTTGAATACACTCTTCCCGACGAGATTGAGACAATCAAAAACATAAAGTTGGGCTCATCTGACGACCCTGAAGGAACGCTTGTGAATGTAGTTGTCACTAACCCCAAAGTGTTGGAGAAGTGCAATAAAGAGTTGAGTTTCAGAATTGATTTTCCCGAGTATTTTCATTTGGCAAAGGATAATAATGCCGAGCAGGCTGCTCTTTACAATGTTACGAATGATGGCCACTCTATAACCCTTGATGGTTTCAAGGCTCAGGGTGAAAAAAGCACGTTCAGTTTCTATGTAAAGGAGATTGCTGATGTTGACAAGTACATTGTGGACGGTGTGATTAAAACCGAACAGAATATAGAATATGTTATTGACTATACTATTTCGGGTGATATTGAGTTGAGCAAAGGAATGAGTATGTCCAATTTCGCATTTAATGTCGATATGGATGTTCAGTTGCAGTTCCTTGATGTTGTCGGCAGTACCAAAGATATTGAGGTTGATTTTGAGGCTGTTACGATGGATTTCAAAGGTGAGTTCGACGATTTGCAATATATTGATAAAATAGATTATATTGTGTTCAATGAGAATGAGAGCCGCATTAGATTCACAAGCCAAATGAACGATGATTGGCTTGAGACATTCAAACTCAAGGTGGGTTATGCTTTGAAAATATCTTTCCCCGAGCAGCTGGATATTAATGATGCGCTTTCTGAATATGACGCAAAGGGTGATAGGATTGTATATAACGAGAAGGAACACGCTTTTTATATAAAGGATTTGGCACTGCTTTCCAATGCCGAGTGGGTGCTTGCTCTTGAAAAGCTTACATTGGATGCTGCGGTGGAAAATGGTAAATACTCATTGTGTTTCCCTGTGAGTGTAGGTTTTGTTGCAATGAATGCGGATGGTGAGTATGAGGCAGTCGGCTCGTTTGTCATAGCCGGACAGGAGATTGCTTCTATGGCCGAGATGCTGAATAAGTTGAATGATGATAAGAAGAATGTGACATTTGCATTGGAGGCATCGACACTTGTTATAGACGAGGCTGTTGTGCACACGGAGTCTATCACTTCGCCGCTGAACACAGAGGCTGAATTCAAGATAAACTCAGAAGTGCCAAGTGAGATTATGGGTATTGAAGGTATTGGATTTGATAAGGATGTTCAGATATCAATGGTGATGAATGTTGCAGGGGCGGAAGGCCTTGATGCTGATATTGACCTGAATGCCAAAATTTCTTTGCCCTCTTTCCTGAAACTTAAGACTCCTGCAGGTTCTAACGATATAAAGGTAACCGATAATGGTGTCCTGGAGGTTGAGAAACGCTATAACCCGTCATCGGGTAAACCTCTTGAACTTGAACTGTTGTGCAGTGGAATGGATTTTACAAAGGTGTTTGGCTTTGGAGGAAAGAATACCGAACTTGTTGATGGCAAGACATATATCAAATACGATGGTTCTATTGTCGTTGATGGCGAAGCGGTTATCAATGGTTCAAGGTTCAGCTCTAATATCCTCGATAATGACATATCTTTTGACGTGAAGCTTGCAATAGATGAAATATCTGTAAGGACCTTCCACGGTGTGTACAGTGGCAAAATTGATGCTGTTGAGGAGAAAATAAAATTTGACCTTGGCGAAGAGCTTGATTTCTTGAAAGATGAGGGAAATGCCATAACGCTTGCCGACCCGCAACTGGAGGTTGTTGTCGCCAACCCGATAGGTGTCCCCATTGATGTTGCTTTGAGTCTTATCGGTCGCGATGAGAACGGTAATGAGATAGAAGAAATCAGAATTACTACGGTTGAAAGAATACACCCCGCCGAGTATGATGAGAGTAGGGATAAACTGACGCCTGTAGAGACAAAGTTGTTCTTCACATCTGATACTTCAAGAAACAAGAAAGCCGGTTACGAGAATGTAGAGATTGCCAATCTTGCCAATCTGTTGTCAGAATTCCCTCATTCCATCAATTTGAAGATTGAGCCGGTGATTGTGACAGGAGAGGGTATTACTCACCACCTCGATATCTGCAATGCAATAAACCTGAAGGCTTCTTATGTTGTGTATATACCATTGAACTTCAGTGAAATGCAGTTGTGTTACAATGATACAATTACAGGCTTGAAGGTTAGCCTTGACGAGACAATGGAGGTGTTGAGCAATGTCTCTATCCGTGCAAAGGCCGATGCTGTCAACACAATACCTCTTGGTCTGGCACTCAAGTTTGTTCCATTGGACGAGAATGATAATGTGATAGACGGCCTTGAGATTGATGAGTTGGTAGTTGAGGCCGGTGAGGGTGATGCACTTCTCGGTGAAGACGGAAAAGTAAACGGGAACTTGCCTTCGCAGAAGTTGAGCTTTGCTATAAAGAGTAATGGCGGCGACCTTTCATCACTTGACAAGTTGGCGATGTCTGTCAAAGCAACATCGGGCGAAGTCGTTGGAGCGGTGTCTCTCAGTGCTGAGCAAGGTTTGAAACTGTTGAATATGGTATTTGAGGTATCGGGTGATATTGAGACAAAATTTTGATAAATAAATTCATTATAAAATTAGGATTATGAAAAGAGTAAGTTGTATAATAGTTACATTGTTTGCTTTTGTATGCTCGCATACGACTGTGGCACAGACTGCGCTTTCATCATATTTCCTTGACGGAATGTTGTATAACAACAAGATTAATCCGGCAATGAAGGCTGAGCGTGGGTACTTTTCGTTGTTGATAGGTAATACCTCTTTAAAGACAAAAGGTAACGTTGGAATTTCTGATTTCCTTTATCCTCGCGGAGATAATGAACTCACTACATTTATGAGTGGTTCGGTCAATGCCGATGAGTTCTTGAGTAAATTACCCGAGAAAGCCAAGCTTGGTGTTAATTTTGATGAGACTGTTTTGGGTATCGGTTTCCGTATGTTGGGTGGTTACACCTCATTGGGGGTCTCTTTGCACTCTTCTGTGGCTGTGTCATTGCCTAAAAGTCTTTTTGAGTTTGCAAAAAGAGGCTTGCAGAATAGGAGTTACAGCATCACCGGGCTTAACATCAACACGATGAATTATGCTGCTGTGACAATCGGTCACTCCCGTGAGATTTTCAAGGGCTTCAGATTGGGTGTCAATGCCAAATATCTGATGGGATTGGCTCACGCTGATGTGCTTGTCGACAGGATGAATGTAGAGTTGGGCGACCAGCGTTGGCTTGTTGAGAGCCACGCACGTATGCAGGCTGCTCTCTATTGTGAGTCCTATGCTACGGTGGATGAGGATGGTATAGTGGATGGTGTTGAGGTTGGTAAGCCATCTCCTACATCTTCGGGCTTTGCTGTTGATTTGGGCTTTGTGTATGACCTTGATGCTTTTGTACCGGGTTTGAAGGTCTCCGGTTCGGTTGTGGACCTTGGTTTCATAAATTGGAAATATATGATGCACGGGCAGAGTTCTGATACAAGGATTGAGTTTGATGGTTTCGGCGAGGTTGATTACAATGACGTTGAGGGTAGTGTAAACACCGAATTGGAGAGATTGGGTGATGAGGCTGGTAAGATGATTGAGTTTACCTATGATGGAACGTCTGCTGTAAAAACCGGTTTGAATACTACTATGTATCTTGGTGCAGAATATAATATGCCTTTCTATAAGCCACTATCTGTCGGTCTGCTCTACGGGCATTGCTTCTCTCCATACGAGAGCAATAAATGGTATGATGTAAGGGGATTTATCAATGTGTCTCCATTGAAATGGCTTGAGTTGTCTGTCAACTACGGTTACGGAACCTATGGCTCTACTTTGGGTTGGATACTTAATTTCCATCCGGCCGGAGTCAATTTCTTTATAGGTAGCGATTGTATGATTACAAAGGTGACACCTCAGTTCATTCCGGTCAACAATATGAATTCCCATATTACTTTCGGTTTGAACTTAGCTTTGGGTAAACGTAAATAAAAACGTTGCATAAAACAGTCAAGGCCTCCTTCAGAAGGAGGCCTTGACTGTTTTATATCATCCGATGCGGTTGGGAGAGTTCCTTTCCCAAGAACAGCGTCATTTGCTGTTGAGCGCCTGCTCTTTTACCTGTCGCAGAATTTCACTCGAAAAAAGGAATTCGTTAAGCGTCTTGTTGTCTGTGTTCAGAATTTGTGTCTTGTCGCCTTTCCAGGCAAGTTTTCCATTGGAGAGGAATAGAATGTTGTCGCCAATGTTCATCACTGAATTCATATCGTGAGTGTTTACAACTGTCGTTATCCCGTATTCATCGGTGATGTCGTGGATGAGTTCGTCAATGATAAGTGATGTCTGTGGGTCGAGGCCGGAGTTCGGCTCATCGCAGAAGAGGTATTTTGGCTCAAGAGCTATTGCTCTGGCTATGGCTGCGCGTTTTTGCATTCCTCCCGACAGCTCCTCGGGCGATTTGTCTTGCGCTCCAATCAAATTAACTCTGTCAAGACAGACTCTTGCACGTGCCAGGCGCTCCTTGTATGTCATTGTAGAGAACATATCGAGGGGGAACATCACATTCTCGAGCACGCTCATTGAATCGAATAGTGCAGCGCTTTGGAACAACATACCAATCTCTCTTCTTATGGCGATTTTATCTTGTTCCTTCATTGTTGTGATGTCTCGGCCGTCGTATATGATTTTGCCTTTCTCGGGTTGCAGAAGGCCGACTATACACTTTAGCAATACGGTTTTTCCGGCACCGCTCTGTCCTATAATCAAGTTTGTGACGCCATTGTTGAATATTGCGCTTACATCGTCGAGTACAACCCTGTCTTCGAACTGTTTGTATATGCCTTTGACCTCTATCATTGCATCATAATATTTGTTAATACTATATCTGAAAAAAGTATCAGCGCACTGCAACTTACAACAGCATTTGTGCTGGCCTTACCAACCTCTATCGAGCCGCCTTTGACATTGTAGCCATAAAAAGATGCAACCGAGGTAATAATGAAAGCAAAGAAGAAACTTTTTATTATGCTGTACCAGATGAACCAGGCATTGAATTCGTGCTGTAATCCCACTGTCAGCTCTTCTGTTGTCATAATGCCGGTGAGTTTACCTATCAGGAATGCTCCTCCTATACCCGATGCGATGCTGAATATTACAAGGAACGGAATTGTGAATACAAGGCCCGATATTTTGGGCAGTATAAGGAAATTTGCCGAATTCACTCCCATCATATCAAGTGCATCAATCTGCTGTGTTACCCTCATCGCACCAATCTCTGATGTGATGTTCGACCCAACCTTTCCTGCAAGTATAAGGCTCATTATGGTCGACGAGAATTCAAGCAGCAACACCTCTCGTGTTGCGTAACCGGTTACGAATTTTGGCATCCAAGGGCTCTCGACATTGGTCTTCATCTGTATGCAGAGTGCGGCACCAATGAACAGTGATATAATAAGCACGATTGGTATTGAGTCGACACCAAGCTGATATACCTCGTGAATGGTGCGACGGAAATACATTGTCCATCGCTCGGGTTTTGTAAGCACCCGTTTCATCAGTAGCAGGTAACTACCGAAGGTTTTTATTGATTCTGTAAGTAGTTTCATCTTGTATGTTTTCAAATAAACAACGTGCAAAGTTACTATTTTTTGTCTTTTAATTATGTTAATACGTGTTACAATATTTTGCAATGGTGTCATTTGTGTTATAAAACAGTACTTTTTTTGTAGGAACGACAAAAATGCATTATCTTCGCCGGAAAATATTTAACTCCCTATTATGGAAATGGATATTAATGTCAACACCGAGGAGTCTGCTGTTTTGCGTACCGAAAATCTTGTGAAAAGATATGGAAACCGCACTGTTGTGAACAATGTCTCATTCAATGTGAAACAAGGCGAGATTGTGGGTTTGCTTGGCCCCAACGGTGCAGGCAAGACAACCTCGTTCTATATGACAACCGGTTTGGTTATACCCAACGGTGGACGAATTTTTCTTGACGGTAAGGAGATTACCAAATATCCCGTCTACAAGCGTGCACGTGCCGGCATCGGCTATTTGGCTCAGGAGGCCAGTGTATTCCGCAAGATGACAGTGGAAGATAATATTGCATCGGTTCTTGAACTGACCGGCAAGCCGCTGGAGTATCAGAAAGAGAAACTGGAGAGCCTGATTGCAGAATTCCGTCTGCAGAAAGTGCGCAAGAATTATGGTGACCGTCTTTCGGGCGGTGAACGTCGTCGTACCGAGATTGCGCGTTGTTTGGCCATTGACCCCAAATTCATAATGTTGGACGAGCCGTTTGCCGGTGTCGACCCCATTGCGGTTGAGGATATTCAATATATCGTGTGGAAATTGAAGGATAAGAATATTGGTATTCTTATTACCGATCACAATGTTCAGGAGACTTTGAGTATTACTGACCGTGCATACCTCTTGTTCGAGGGTCGTGTACTGTTTGAAGGAACTCCCGAGGAGTTGGCCGAGAACCCCACTGTACGCGAAAAGTATCTTGGTCGTGACTTTGTGCTTCGTAAGCGTGAATTTCAATTTTAATTATCGGGAGGTTTTCTCCCGAATATTGTTTTTTATATCCCTGTTATTATGAGATTTTTTAATTCTTTATTGTTGGCACTTTTTATCTGTCTCTGTGATTTTTGCTATGCACAAAAGGTTAGTGTCGTTGACAAAGGTTTGCGTTCTTTTATAGAGAGTACTTCCGATGAGAAAGTCAGTGTAAATATAGTTCTGAAATCACAACCCGAGCCGGCTCGTATGAAAGCTCTGGCAGCAAGGGTAAAAGATGACAAAGCTGTCCGAGGTTCGGTTGTCGGTGGACTCAAAGAGCACTCTGCCCGCCACCAGGCATCTGTTCTCGATTTCTTGTACAAAGCTGCGGCCGATGGACGTGTTGCCAACATCGTGACCCATTGGATGGCAAATGCAATAACCTGTGATGCAACCAAAGAGGTTGTTGAAATGTTGGCATTGCATCCCGATGTTCTTGTAATAGGGCATAACAAGGAGATACAGGTGGTTGAAAGCTGTGAGGTCTATGGTGACGTGCAACCTGTTGCAACATCTTCACACAGCGCTACACCTCACGTCTTGCAGGTGAATGCCGATGATGTGTGGGCACTCGGCTACACAGGAAAGAATGTTGTTGTGGCAATATTGGATTCAGGAACCAACCCCGACCATTATGATCTCAAGGACCATTTGTGGAGTGGGTATGCCGACGCCGATGGCGACGGGGAGAAAGATGACCTTGTCAATGGATGGAATTTTGTCGGAAATAATTCAAATATAACCGATGATTATGGACACGGAACACATTGTGCAGGAATTGTCTGTGGCGATGGAAGTGTCGGTAATGTAACAGGTGTTGCCCCCGATGCAACGCTGATGACAGTGAAAGTTGTGAACAGGACGGGTGGCGGAACACCGGCGCAGATGATGTCGGGTGTTGAATTTGCTGTTGAGAACGGTGCCGATGTGTTGAGTATGTCCTTGGGCTTCAAGAGGTCGCAGATAAGCGATGCGGATATTGAGCTGTTGAGAAGGACTTTTGAGAATACCTTGCTTCTTGGTGTGCCGGTATGTGCTGCTGCAGGAAACGACGGCAACAGCTATGGCGCCCCCTACAATGTCGATTTCCCGGCAGCTTGCCCTCCTCCCTATCTGCACCCCGACCAGATGGTGAATGCCGGTGGCTTGACAAGTGTCATTTGTGTGGGGTCGGTAAACGTAAATGATGAGTATGTCAGTTCATCGTCGCAAGGACCTGTTACCTGGCAAGGCACAAGTTTTTGCGATTACCCCTACGATGCAGAGCAGATAGGTCTTATCCGCCCCGATATCTCCGCGCCAGGTGATCTTATATACTCCTTGAAGCACGATGAGAACGACAAATACAAGTATATGTCCGGAACGTCACAGGCAACCCCCTGTGTGGCGGGTGTCATTGCGCTTATGCTTGAGAAGAATCCCGACCTTACTCCTGCGCAGATATGCGAGACAATAGAAACTACTGCAAAAAAGTTGACTGCTGAGAAAAGTAACCTCACCGGTTCGGGACGTATTGATGCACTTGCCGCAGTAAATAGTGTCAAAGCGGAAAAAGCACGTCCTTTCATCAGGTTGGCCCGTTTCTCTCCGGTGTCGATGACTGCGGGTGATGGCAGGGTCTTGAACTTTACTATTGAGAATAGCGGCAAGGGAGCGAGTGTAGGTGATGTCACTTCTGTTCTTTCAACCGCCGACCCCTATGTTACAATTGTTGATGGTGTGGCAAGCCATGGCCTTTTGTCGGCCGGTGACGTTGCCGAGGATGAGTTTGTGATAAATGTTGGTGAGAATACCCCGAATGGGCATACTGCGTATATGCAGATAACAACCTCTGACGGCGTATACGAGTGGCGGGATGACATTGCTGTCGTGTTTGACAACTATGCCAGGATTGTCTATCTTTCAAGTACCCCGGCAATTGCCAAGCCGGGCAAGAATGTGGCATTCAGCATTGATTTTGTAAACAAAGGAACTGCTGCAACAACGTCTGCCACAAAGGTTACTGTGACAACAGCATCGCCTTATGCCGCAATGGTTGTGGGCGAGGCTATGCTTGAGCCTATGGCTGCGGGTGAGGTGAGTACGGCCGAGTTTGTTGTGGATATTGATGAGTCTATCCCTGACAATAGCAATATAAGCTTTGATATATATGCTGTTCCCGGTAATTATACTACAGTAGAGAGCTTTGTCTTTGAATTCGAGTCGGGGTTGGATGATGCGGGATATGCATTGGACGGCTTTGACTCTTGGACAACGTTTGATGCCAGCAATGACGGCCGTAACCATCCGTGGTGGCACTCTTCTGTAGCGGGTACGCATAGGGTAGAGAGTGTCGGTGAAGCACATTCCGGTATCGGTCAGATGATGAGCGAGACATATTGCCAGGCATCGATGATGGAGTATGCGGTTCCGATAGACAACTATCTTGTATCTCCAAAGGTGAAGGTTGCAGCCGGTGGCAAAATGAGTTTTTGGGCACGTGTCCATTCGGCTGTATGGTTCGGGGAGCATTTCGGCGTGGCTGTCTCCGAGAATGGCAACAGCTCTGCCACGGATTTTGTGATGCTTGACGAGTGGACGATAACAAAAGACAATGGCGACGGATGGATTGAATATACCGTTGACCTCTCGGCCTATGAAGGCAAGGAAATCTATGTTGCCATACGTCACTTCTTCACCGCCGAGCAATGGGAGGAGTTGTACAATGGCTACGATGTATATATACTGCATATCGATGACGTAATGTTCCACAACGTGGTGGATGTGTCGACTGAATTCGTGTATGACAACTACAGCTATTTCTCCTTGCTTGTCGAGGGAAATCCGCTTCCCGCCCCATCCAATGTCGTGGCAGTTCCTGTTGGTACAGGCTCTGTGAAAATATCTTGGGATGCGGTGAAGAACGCCCAAAGATACAATATCTACCGCGATGGTGTTTATGTTGCCAATACGACGGGGCTTGAGTATACGGATGGCGGTCTCTCCTCCGACACCGAATATAGCTATTGCATTGCAGCCGTGTATAATGACAAGGAGTACGAGTGGTCTGCTGCTGCAAATGCAACAACCGGCAAGGCCGATTATAGCGTGAAGGTAAAGGCTGTTGTTCCCGAGGTGCTGGCTGTGGGTGAGAATGTTCTTCAGATAACAATGCTTAATAACGGACGCTATGAGCAGAAATCAAGGAGTACCCTCACGCTTACAACAGATGATCCTTATGTGACTGTTAAAAGTGGTGCAATAGGATTGAATGCCCTGTATGTGGGTCAGGAATTGACAAAGAGTTTTACAATAGAAATCGATAGATTGGTGCCCGATGGACACAAGATTGGCTTTAATATCAATGTTACCGAGCTTTATATGGACAAGAACAGTTGGGATTGTCCTTTTGTGCTGAATGTTGCCAACGGCGAAAGAGAGGCTATTGTATCCGCGGCCAAATCGCTTGTGGATGGTTGGGGCGTGGGCTATCCCAATGAGAATGCTAAGCAGGCCTATCGTGATGCTGTTGATGCTGCATTGCTGTATTCGGATATCGCAGAGGCCAGAGCCGCGTTGTATGCAGCAGATGTGGCAATGCCAGAGGATGGCCGGGCCTACTATATAAAGGCAAAATTTGACAGTGAAAACAGTCGTTACCTCTATCAAGACGTTAACGGGCTTGCTGTGGCCGGTGATTGCAATGTCAAGCCCGAGGGGTTGTCGGGAGTTTTTGTCTTCCGTCACATTGCGGATAACAGATATGCGCTCGTGAACAATTCCGGTCAATATATGGTGTACTGCGCGAATGGTAAAGAGGGTGTAGGTGGCTCTTTGAATGGTTTTGTAGGAGACTATGCTCAAGGCGACAACGATGCCGAGATAACATTCCTGCAGGCAACAAGGCTTCAGGTAACCAATCCTGTCACTGTTGATGCTGCAACCGAATTCTTCGGCGGTTTTGCAATGTATGCATATAACGGTAGTGACAAGGCTATGTATTATATGACTGCAGGCGAGGATGGATTCCATAGCCTGTACAGCAACAGTCTCTTTTATGACGGGGCACAAAGTTCTGTGTTCTATCTTGAGGAAGCCTCTTATCCGAATACTCCAAAGCTCAATGCAATCTCCGGCAGTCCGCTGGTGGCCGGTATTGATGCCGATGGTCTGGCAACTTTCAGTTCCCCATTCCCGGTACTTGTCCCCGACGGAATAACTGTTTATTATGCGCAAAGAGCAGATGAGGACGGTGTTGTACTTGCAGAGTATGATGGCGATGCCTTGCCTGCCAATGAAGGTGTGCTGATTGCCGGCAATGCCGGTGTGGCAACAATGACACCGGCATTGAATGAAAGGATTGAGGAAATGGATAATCTATTCTCCCATTCGGCCGGTGCTGCAGTGCAGATGGAGTATGGTGGAGCATATCTGCTTGCGGGTGGCTCGGATGGACCAGGATTTTATCTCTGTTCGGCCGGTGTGTTGGCAATGAACAAGGCTTATCTGCCGTCGTCGTTGATTCAGGGCGCACCTGCCAATATGGTACTGCGATATAATGGCACAACAGGGGTTTTAAGTCCCATTGATGACGCTTCTGCGGATAGGGCTGTATATGACCTTTGTGGGCGACGTGTGCAAAATCCGGGCTTGGGGTTGTACATAGTAGGTGGAAAGAAAATCTACATTAAGTAAAAATGAGGAAGGTTTATTGCAGTCCGGTGGCTGATGTTGTTGAACTTGTCGTGTCAGCAGTGATTGCTGCGTCGGGTGCGCAAGGTGGAACAGGTGTTGGAATTGGTCCAGGCACTGTGAGCCCGGATGAGGCGTGGGCAGATGAGTCACGTAATGCGTGGTCTGATATTTGGGATTCTATGTAACACATTTTCGTGTAGTGAACCCTCTTTTCTTTGTGTTGTTCTCTTGAAGAACAAGTGGTGCAAAGATATTCTTAATCTGTCTGTTTGACGCTTGTTGTCAACAAAATCTGTTTTTGCTTGATTTTGTGTTCAGATTTTTGTATTTTTGCACGCCTTGGATTAAAGTGCGCATTGTGTCCAGATGTGTGGACGCAATGGTAATCATTTGAATTGAAGAAATTATTAAAATTTTTATATAATGGAATTTACACTTAAAAATCAGGATGCTACAAGTGCAATCCTTTCGGTAAACATTCAGGAGGCCGATTACTCGGCTTTGGTTGAGAAGCAGTTGAAAAATTTCCGTCAGAAGGCAAATATTCCGGGTTTCCGTCCGGGTATGGTGCCAATGGGCTTGATTAAGAAGCAGTACGGTACAGCTGTGAAGGCAGAGGAAATCAACAAATTGTTGCAGACAAAGATTTTCGAATATATCAGAGAGAACAAGATTGATATGCTTGGCGAGCCTCTTCCAATTGAGGAGCAGCAGGCAAACATCAATATGGTAGAGGACAAGGAGTTTACTTTCGAGTTCGAGATTGCTCTTGCTCCTAAGTTTGATGCCGTTCTCGACAAGAATGATGCTCTTGCATACTACAAGATACAGCCTACCGACGAGATGATTCAGGGTCAGGTTAACGCTTATGCACAGCGTTGTGGCGAGTACAAGCAGGTTGAGGCATACGAGAATGGCGATATGCTCAAGGGTACACTCACCGAGGCTGTCGAGAATGGTGTTGTAGTGCGCGAGGCTGTTATGATGCCTTCTTATATGAAGAACGATGACCAGAAGGCTCTCTTTGCCGGTGCAAAGGTGAACGACATCGTTACATTCAACCCTTTCACTGCATTCGATGGTAACGAGGCCGAGTTGGCATCACTTCTCAAGGTTGAGAAGAGTGAGGTTGCAGCTCACAACGGTGAGTTTACATTTGCTGTCAGTGAAATCACACGTTTCGTTGCAAGCGAAATTAACCAGAATGTGTTCGACGCTGCATTCGGCAAGGATGCTGTGAAGAGCGAGGAGGAGTTCCGTGCAAAGATTGCCGAGCAGTTCGAGGCTCGTTTCGAGGTTGAGAGCGACTATAAGCTCTTGATGGATACACGCGAATATCTTATGAGCAAGGTTGGCAAGCTTGAGTTCAACGAGGCTATCCTCCGTCGTATTATGGATGCAAACAAGGCCGAGGGTGAGAATGTGAGCGAGGAAGAGTTCCAGAAGAGCCTCACAGAGCTTCGTTGGCACTTGGTTAAGGAGCAGCTTGCCAGAAAGTTCGAGGTCAAGATTGATGACAACGATGTTCTTGCTGTGGCAAAGGACGCTACACGCGACCAGTTTGCACAGTACGGTATGGCAAATGTTCCCGAGGACTTGCTCGAGAACTATGCTAAGGAGATGCTCAAGCAGGAGAAGACCCGTGAGGCTCTAATCAACCGTGCTGTTGATGTCAAGCTCATCCAGGCTATCAAGGGTGCTGTAACCTTGAACGAGGAGAAAGTTTCTGTTGAGGATTTCAACAAAAAGGTATCTGAAAACGCTTAATATATCAGTGGGTATTATTCCGGCCTATTGGCTTTGCCCGATAGGCCGGAATTTTAGTAATTATAAAAATTAAATCGGTTGTTATGGAGAGGAATGATTTTAAAAAATATGCCACCAAGCATCTTGGAATGAACAGTATGGTGCTCGACGATGTGATTAAGGCGCAGTCGCAGTATCTGAACCCATATATTCTTGAGGAGAGACAGTTGAATGTGACACAGATGGATGTCTTTTCGCGTTTGATGATGGATAGAATAATCTTCCTCGGGACTCAGATTGATGATTACACAGCCAACACCTTGCAGGCGCAGTTGTTGTACCTTGATTCTGTCGACAGTGGCAAGGATATCTCCATCTACATCAATTCCCCCGGCGGCTCGGTCTATGCCGGTTTGGGAATTTATGATACAATGCAGTTCATTTCAAGTGATGTTGCTACAATATGCACCGGTATGGCAGCAAGTATGGCAGCGGTGTTGCTTGTTGCAGGTGCAGAGGGCAAGCGCTCGGCACTCACTCACAGTCGCGTGATGATACACCAGCCACTTGGCGGTGTGCAAGGGCAGGCAAGTGATATTGAGATTACTGCCCGGGAGATTCAGAAATTGAAAAAGGAACTTTACACCATAATTTCCGACCACAGCAAGCAACCTTTCGACAAGGTGTGGGCAGATAGTGACCGCGACTATTGGATGACAGCAGCCGAGGCTCAGGAGTATGGTATGATTGACCGTGTTCTTACACGTAAAATATAATTCGATAGATGGCAGAAAAAGGAAAAAAACGTTGTAGCTTTTGTGGCAGGACAGAGGAACAGGTGGCTCTGCTTATGACCGGAATGACCGGGTATATTTGCAACGACTGCGTCGAGCAGGCTCACAATATTCTGCGTGAGGAGGCGTTGTTGCCGAAGAGTGACTTCGATATGAAGGAACTTCCAAAGCCAAAGGAGATAAAAGCATTTCTTGATGATTATGTCATTGGGCAGGACGAGGCAAAGTGTGCTTTGGCCGTATCTGTGTACAATCACTACAAACGTCTTATGCAACAAGGCTCTGCCGATGATGTAGAGATTGAGAAGAGCAATATCATAATGGTGGGCAGCACCGGTACCGGCAAGACATTGCTTGCCCGCACCATTGCCAAACTGTTGAAAGTGCCATTTACCATCGTTGATGCCACTGTGCTTACTGAGGCCGGTTATGTGGGCGAGGATATTGAGAGCATTCTTACCCGTCTGTTGCAGGTGGCCGACTATAATGTTGAAGAGGCTGAGCGCGGAATAGTCTTCATAGACGAGATTGACAAGATTGCCCGCAAGAGCGACAATCCTTCAATTACCCGCGATGTCAGTGGCGAAGGCGTGCAGCAGGGATTGCTCAAACTGCTTGAAGGCTCTGTTGTCAATGTACCGCCCCAGGGTGGTCGCAAACACCCCGACCAGAAGATGATTGCTGTGAACACAAAACATATACTGTTCATTTGTGGTGGCGCATTCGATGGCATAGAAAAGAAGATAGCACAGCGCCTGAATACACACGTTGTCGGTTATAACTCGGTGCAGAACAAGATGAGTATAGACAAGAGCGATATGATGCAATACATTATGCCGCAGGATTTGCGCTCGTTCGGGCTCATTCCTGAAATCATCGGTCGTCTGCCCATCCTCACCTCTTTGCGACCGCTCGACCGTGGCGCTTTACGTAATATCCTTACAGAACCAAAGAATTCTATCATTAAGCAGTATGTCAAGCTGATGGAGATGGACGGTGTGGAGTTGACATTTGACGATGCGGCTCTGGAGTATATCGTAGACACCGCTGTGGAGTATAAATTGGGTGCCCGTGGCCTGCGTTCCATTGTTGAGACAATTATGATGGACAAGATGTTCGAGATACCGTCAAGTGATGAAAAGTGTTGTAGAATAACTGAAGAGTATGCCCGTCGACAGGTAGAGAAGAGTACTGCTATAAAATGCGCTGTCTGACGTGTTTTGGCAATAGTATAAACGGCAAGCTTCGAGTGGAGCTTGCCGTTTGTTTTGCTGCGGCTGATTTTTTTTGCAAGATTTGTGAAAATATATTTGAAAAAAGTTGTGCATTTAATAGAGATATTTATAACTTTGTTTTCAAATAGGCATATTCTACAATGGCAAAGAAGTGTAATTTAACGGAAGCTCTCAAGGAGAACTTTGGTTTTGACAAGTTCAAAGGGGACCAGGAGGCTGTCATCAAAAACCTGCTTGCAGGCAATGATGCTTTTGTTCTGATGCCTACCGGTGGAGGCAAGTCGCTTTGTTATCAGCTGCCTTCGCTTGTTATGGAGGGAACTGCAATTGTCATCTCTCCGCTTATTGCTTTGATGAAAAATCAGGTCGATGCAATCAGAAATCTTAACGAGGAGGACGGGGTTGCCCACTTCCTTAACTCGTCCCTTACAAAGCAGGCGATAGAAGAAGTTAAGGAGGATGTGCTTTCCGGTAAGACAAAATTGTTGTATGTAGCTCCCGAGTCTTTGACAAAGGAGGATAATGTGGAGTTCCTCAAAAGTATAAAAATATCGTTCTATGCGATAGATGAGGCACATTGTATATCGGAGTGGGGGCACGATTTCCGTCCCGAATACCGACGCATTCGCCCTATTATGAATGAGATAGGCCGGGCACCGATAATAGCGTTGACTGCTACTGCTACAACGAAGGTGCGCGATGATATCAAGAAAAATCTGGGAATACAGGATGCTCCCGATTTTAAATCATCATTCAACCGTCCTAACCTCTATTACGAGGTGCGTTCAAAGACCAAGGACGTTGACAAGGATATTATTAAATTTATAAAAGCAAACCCGGGTAAATCGGGTATAATATATTGTTTGAGCCGCAAGAAAGTTGAGGAGTTGGCTGAGATTTTGCAGACAAATGAAATTTCGGCAAAGGCTTATCACGCGGGAATGGACTCTGTGATGAGGTCGCAGACACAGGATGACTTCATAATGGAGAAAATAGATGTCATTGTTGCAACCATAGCTTTTGGTATGGGTATCGACAAGCCCGATGTCCGTTATGTCATACACTACGACATTCCAAAGAGCCTTGAGGGGTATTATCAGGAGACCGGGCGTGCAGGGCGCGATGGCGGTGAAGGACAATGTATTGCTTTTTATAACAACAAGGATTTACAGAAATTGGAGAAATTCCTCGAAGGCAAGCCGCTCGCCGAGCAGTATATCGGGCGTCAGCTGTTGCGCGAGACAACTACATACGCTGAGTCTTCGGTTTGTCGCAGGAAATTATTGTTACATTATTTTGGTGAGAATTACGACGTGGAAAATTGTGGTAACTGTGATAACTGTCTCTCTCCTAAGAAGCAAGTCGAGGCAAAAGAACTGCTCGAGGCTGTAATAGAGACAATTTTGGCGTTAAAGGAGAATTTTAAAGCAGATTATGTAATAGATGTCCTCTTGGGCAAAGAGACTGCGGATATCATTTCGCATAATCATAACGAGTTGGAGTGTTTCGGCTGTGGTGATGACGAGGAGGCAAAGCGCTGGAATGCAGTGATATGCCAAGCACTGATTGCCGGTTACCTTGACAAGGATGTCGAGAATTATGGTTTGCTTAAGGTAACAAAGCAGGGCCATTCATTCTTGAAGAAGCCTGTTTCATTTAAGATTGTCGAAGATAGGGATTTTGATGAGGAAGAGACTGTTGTTCAGACATCGAGCACATTTGCTGTCGACCCGGAGCTCTTTGCTATGCTCAAGAATTTGCGCAAGAAACTCTCTAAGCAACTCGATTTGCCGCCATACGTGATATTCCAGGACCCATCGCTCGAGGCTATGGCAACAACCTATCCCATAACTATAGATGAACTGAAGAATATTCCGGGCGTGGGCGAGGGAAAAGCAAAACGCTATGGCGAGGAGTTCTGTGCTCTCATCAAGCGTCATTGTGAGGAGAATGAGATAGATCGCCCCGAGGATATACGCATTCGCACCGTCGCAAACAAATCAAAGCTGAAGGTTGCCATAATCAATGCCATTGACCGCAAGGTGGCACTTGATGACCTTGCAATAAGCAAGGGTGTGGAGTTTGACGAATTGCTCGACGATGTGGAGTCTATAGTATATTCCGGTACAAAACTTAATATAGACTATTTCCTTGAGGAAATCCTTGACGAGGAGAATCTCAATGAGATATATGAGTACTTCAAGAGCTCCGACACCGATTCTATCGATGTTGCCATTGAAGAGTTGGGCGGTGAGTACACCGAGGAGGAGATACGTCTTGTGCGTGTGAAGTTCATTTCTGAGGTCGGAAACTGATTTGAAAAGAAAAATATATAGCTATATGAATGATTTTATAAAAGAAAAGATTGTGATGGACGGCTTGACCTATGACGATGTGTTGCTTATACCGGCATATTCTGAGGTGTTGCCTAAAGAGGTTTCTTTGAAAACCAAGTTTTCAAAAAATATCGAGCTGAATGTCCCGTTTGTGACAGCTGCGATGGATACTGTAACCGAGGCAAAGATGGCCATTGCCATTGCGCGCGAGGGTGGTATCGGTGTCATCCACAAGAATATGTCCATTGAGGCTCAGGCGCATCAGGTTGCCATTGTAAAGCGTGCCGAGAACGGAATGATATACGACCCGGTGACAATTCAGGCCGCTTCTGCAGTAAAGGATGCGCTTGATATGATGGCCGAATATCACATCGGTGGTATCCCTGTGGTGGATGACTGCAAAAAACTTGTGGGCATTGTTACAAACCGCGACCTTCGTTTCGAGACAAATATGGCCCGTCCCATCTGTGAGGTTATGACTCCTGCCGAAAGGCTTGTTGTCACCAATCAGAAGACAGATATGGAGGCTGCCGCCAAGATTTTGCGCGAGAATAAAATTGAGAAATTGCCGGTAGTGGATGGTGATGGCAAACTTGTTGGCCTTATCACCTACAAGGATATTACAAAGGCAAAGGATAAGCCAATGGCTTGCAAGGACAGCAAGGGTCGTCTGCGTGTTGCTGCCGGTGTGGGCGTTACCGGCGACGCAATGGAGCGTATCAAGGCTTTGGTTGATGCCGGTGTCGACGCAGTTGTCATAGACACTGCTCACGGTCATTCTGCCGGTGTTGTGCAGAAACTGAAAGAGGCAAAAGCTCTCTTCCCGCAGATAGACATCGTTGTCGGTAATGTGGCGACAGGCGAGGCTGCCAAGATGTTGGCCGACGCAGGTGCTGATGCCGTGAAGGTGGGTATCGGTCCCGGTTCAATCTGTACAACGCGTGTGGTTGCAGGTGTTGGTGTTCCGCAGTTGTCGGCAGTCTATGATGTTGCAAAAGCGCTTGAGGGTACAGGTGTGCCTTTGATTGCCGATGGCGGTTTGCGCTATTCGGGTGACGTTGTCAAGGCTTTGGCTGCCGGAGGCTATTGTGTGATGATTGGTTCACTTGTTGCCGGAACAGAGGAGTCTCCCGGTGATACAATCATCTTTAATGGTCGTAAGTTCAAGTCTTACCGCGGTATGGGCTCTTTGGAGGCTATGGAGAATGGTTCAAAGGACCGTTATTTCCAGGCTGATACTGCCGACAAGAAAAAACTTGTGCCCGAGGGAATTGCGGCTCGTGTACCCTACAAGGGAACACTTTTTGAGGTTATCTATCAGTTGGTAGGTGGTTTGCGTTCGGGTATGGGATATTGTGGTGCAAAGGATGTTGAGGCATTGCACAATGCCAAGTTTGTGCGCATCACAAATGCCGGTGTGCTCGAAAGCCACCCGCACGATGTGTCAATCACCAGCGAGGCTCCAAACTATAGTCGTCCCGAATAAAAATAGAATAATGAGATTAAAGAACATAGCAGCACTTTTTTTGCTGTCATCTACAGTGGCATTGGCGCAGGTTAACGACCCTGTGCTGATGCGTGTTAATGGCAAAGAGGTAAAACGTTCTGAATTTGAGTATGCTTTCAACAAGAACAATACCAATCTTGCCGGTGAGGGGCAGACTGTAAATGAGTATCTGCCGATGTATGTTGACTTTAAGTTGAAAGTTGCTGAGGCCGAGGCGTTGCAGCTTGATACTTTGCCTTCATTTAAGGAAGAGTATGCCCGCGACCGTGCTCTTATGGCCGAGAACTATCTTGTGGACACCTGTTTTATAAACGACGAAGCCTACAGGATATATGCTAAGGATTCGGCAACCATAGGTGTTGATGGTTTTATTGAGGTTGCACACATTGTGTTTCTTGCCAAGCAGACGGCACCTTTGGCCGACATTCTGCTTGCAAAGGCAAAGATTGACTCGGCATACGCAATGCTCAACGAGGGTCAGACCTTTGAAGACATAGCAAAGCACTTCAAGATGCCGGCTCAGGCAATCGGTTCTTTTGAGATTGTTCGTGGTCAGGTGTATCCCGAGTTTGAACAGGCTGCTTTTGCGCTTTCAGATGGTACCTACTCAAAACCTTTTGAGTCTCCGGCCGGCTATCACATCGTAAAGCGTATCTCTTCGCGTCCGTTCGGTTCTTTCGAGGAGTATAAGCCGGCAATTAAAAAAATGCTTGAGCAACAGAATATACGTGAGACTGCACGCATAAAACGTGGCCGTGATTTGGCGCGTGAGTTTGGCGGAGGACTCACTCCTCAGGAGGCTCTCGCACGTGAGGATAGTCTGCTCGAAAGTAAATACCCCGAGTTTGGCAATCTGATGCGTGAGTACTACGAGGGTCTTTTGTTCTTCGAGGTTTCTACACGCGAGGTGTGGAGCAAAGTTGCCGCTGATGAGGCCGGGCTTGAAAAATATTTCAAAAAGAACAAAAAGAAATATAAGTTCGAGGCTTCTCGTTTCCGTGGGGCAGTGGTGCAGGCCAACAGTCAAGAGAACCTTGATAACATTAAGATGATACTGAAGGATAAGAGTTTTGATAACTATAAGTCGGCAATTGAAGAGAACTTGCCAAAGGACTCTGTCCGTACGGTGCGTGTCGAGGTCGGTATCTTTGCAAAAGGTGACAATGCCTGGGTCGACAAGCTTGTCTTCGGGCAGGGCGACGGTGGTCAGTTGCGTCGTGGCTTTGTTGTTGTTGACACCGTGGGCAATGTTATTGATGCCCCCGAAACCTATAAGGATGTGAAAGGGATGGTGACTACCGACTATCAAAAGTATCTTGAGGATAATTGGGTAAAGTCGTTGCGCAAGAAGTACAAGGTCAAGGTTGACAAGGCTGTGCTAAAAACAGTTAATAATCACGATTGACACGGATGTTTTTGTATCTTTGTCCCGTAATTCAATGTGCGGCAATGATTTTTTCACCGCCGGGTGAATGTGTATAAATTAAATTCGATGCCTGGTAATAGTTTTTTTAAAAAAATATCTCTTTTGGCTCTCCCGGTTTTGCTTTTTGCTTGCCGGGAAGAGGTGTCTTATGCTGATTATCCAACAAGGGCCATTGTGGCAAGTGTTG
The DNA here is from genome assembly GCA_017546505.1 of Bacteroidaceae bacterium. GTDB lineage: Bacteria > Bacteroidota > Bacteroidia > Bacteroidales > Bacteroidaceae > HGM04593. The sequence continues at coordinate 7,768 of JAFYWV010000033.1, read as the reverse complement.
GAGAGACACATCTTTATAAGGACGAGGCGGATATTGCCTATGCTCAACAAGGGCGTGGAGTTGACAGCATCACATTTATGAAGAACTATGTAGAGCGCTGGGCGATAGATGTTCTTTTCCAGGAGAAGGCAAAGGAGAACGTTGTGGCAACTGACGAGATAGACCGTATGGTTGAGAACTACAGGAGGAGTCTCATACAAAATCTCTATCAGGATAGGCTGATAACGCAGCGGTTGCTTCCGAATATTTCAGAAGCAGAAGTGCGCCGGTTCTATGAAGAGCAGAGTTCTTTGTTTGAATTGACCGAGCCTTATGTGAAAGGTTTTTATGTGCAGTTGCCGGCAAATGCCAAAAAGACAAATAGCGTCAGAAAATGGTGTCTGCGTAAAGGACAGGAGGATTTGGAGGAGTTGGAAAAATTATGTTCCGAGAATGGGTATGTCTATCAGTTTTTTACTGAAGAGTGGTTTCCGTTCGCCGATTTGGCACACAAGGTTCCCTTGACTGAACAGCAACTGATGGACCGCCTGCTCAAAAAGAGTACAATAGAGTTCAGGGAGGGAGCGTTTGATTATTTTGTCTGTGCCGATTCTATTCTGAAAAGAAATGATATTAAGCCTATTGAGATGGTTGCCGGTGAGATAAAGGAGTTGTTGCTTAATTCAAAGAAGGCGAATTTTATAAAAGAGGTGAAACGTTCACTATATGACGATGCTTTGAATAGTGGTCGGGTTATTTTGTATTAATGTAAAACACATTGTGTGGTAATTTATAGAGTATGAATATCAAGATGAATTTGATAAAGGGACTATTTGGTGTTCTGTTTATGGTGTTGTCGTTGCAGGGTCTTGTGGCTCAAGACAATGTTATCGACAGAGTCGAATGGGTTGTCGGTGATAAGTTTATTCTGCGTTCCGATATTGAGGAGGCAATCCGTAATTGGGTAATCAGCGGCAGAACTTTTGACGGTGACCCATATTGTGTTGTCGGTGAGGATTTGGCTGTACAGCAGCTCTTTCTGCATCAAGCTGCAATAGATAGTATCGAGGTGGATGAGAACGGCGTGATGCGTCAGGTAGAGGCGCAGATGGAGTATGTGTTGCAGCAGATTGGCTCGAAAGAGAAGATGGAGGAGTATTTCAATATGAACTCTGCCGATATTCGTGAGATGTACCGTGAGCAGCTTTACAATATGGAGATGGCAGAGAGGATGAAGATGAAGATTGTTGGCGATATCAAAGTCTCACCAATGCTTGTAAGACGTTACTTTGAAACTTTGCCAAAGGATAGCGTTCCTTTTATCCAGCAACAGGTTGAGGTACAGATAATAACTATGCAGCCTCAGATTGACCAGGAGGAGATTGAACGTGTTAAGGGCGAGTTGCGCGAGTATACAGAGCGTATAATGAACGGCGAGACAAGTTTTTCTACAATGGCTTTGATGTACTCCGAAGACCCGGGTTCGGCCCGTCGTGGCGGTGAGTTGGGATTTACCGGCCGTGGACAGTGGCAACCGGAATTCTCTGCGGTAGCTTTCAATTTGACCGACCCCGGAAAGGTGTCAAAGATTGTTGAGACTGAGTATGGATTCCACATCATACAGCTGATTGAAAAACGTGGCGACAAGGTTAATGTCCGCCATATATTAAGGAAGCCTACACATTCGACCGAGAATTTGAAAGCTGCGCTTATGCGTCTCGATTCGTTGGCTACCGGTATCAAGGAGGGTGAGATTGCTTTTGACGATGCAGTGGGGCTGTATTCGGACGACAAGGATACACGTAATAATTTTGGCATAATGTATAACAAGCAAAGTTCGTCATCACATTTTGCTATGGACGAGCTTCCTGTCGATGTTGCCCGTGTTATTGACACATTGCCGGTGGGTGAGGTGTCTCAGCCGTTCACTTGGTTGTTGGATAACGGTAAAACCGTGTGCGCAATAGCAAAGGTGAGGTCCAGGACCGATGCACATCAGGCTAATTTCAGTGATGACTATGATGTTCTTCGTCAGATGTATCAGGCGAAGCTCAGCGAAGAGCGTATTAAAGAGTGGGTGAAGAAAAAGCAGCGCGATACTTATGTTCGTATAAACAAGGAAAACCGCGATTGCAAGTTCTTGTATCCCGATTGGAACTTTTTTGAAGAGTAAATTTTTTTTAGATGTTGAGGGTCGTAATACTTCTGTTCGTATCTTTCATATCATTGCCTCTGTTTTCGCAGGAAGAACAAATGTTGAAACCTGCCCGGCAACAGCAGGCAAAGAGAAGTTATGTGCATTTGTTGCATACTGATATAACCCGTTTTGATGAGGCTATCGACCCCGAGGCTTGGATTCTTGTGGGCGATGTTACTTTTCGTCGTGACAGTATGTATATGTTCTGTGACAGTGCACACTACTACCAGAAAAAGAACTCCTTTCTGGCATTCGGAAATGTAAGGATGGAACAGGGGGATACGCTGTTCCTTTATGGTGATTATCTTAATTTTGACGGTGTCACAAATATTGCAAAAGTAAGGAACAATGTCAAACTGATTGATAAGGATGTTGTGCTTGAGACAGACAGTCTCGACTTTGACCGAAACAGAAATCTTGGATATTTCTTTGAGTATGGGGTATTGTATGACAGCACCGGTACTTTGAAATCCTATTATGGCGATTATAACCTTGACACCAAAAAGGCTGTTTTTATCGATGATGTGGTGTTGGAGAATTCAAAATTTCTGCTCCTTTCGGACACTTTGCACTACAACACAAACAATAATTTGGCAACAATCGTCGGCCCTACAAATATGTACAGTGGCAAGACCGAGGTGTACTCTGAAAGCGGAACTTATAACACGGCAAAAAGATATGCGACACTTGTAGAAAGGCCTGTGCTGTATAACGATAACAGAAATGTTACAGCCGACTCAATTTTCTATAATATCAACCTCGGCTACAGCGAGGTTTTTGGCAATATTGTCTATACAGACACCATAAACCGAAATATGCTCACCGGGGAATATGCCTTTCTTGATGAGATAAGGGACTCGGCATACGTCACGGACAGGGCTATGGCTGTGGACTTTTCTCAACGCGATTCACTTTTTATACATTCCGACACTGTTTGGGCTGTGTCGTACAATTTGGATACCGACTCGCTTTACCGTTTGGTGAGAGCCTATCACAAGGTGCGTGCCTGGGGGCAGAATATGCAGGCCGTGTGTGACTCCTTGGTTTTTGACTCGAGAGATACCTGTATTACAATGTACAAAGACCCGATATTGTGGTACGAAGGACTACAACTGTTGGGTGAGGTTGTCAAGGTGTATATGAAGGACTCTTCAATCGATTGGGTTAATATTATCAATCAGACTCTTTATGTAGAAAAACTTGATTCCACTTTCTATAATCAGATACGTGGTCAGGAGATGGAGTTTCATTTTACCGATGGCGAATTGAGTGAAATGCAGGTGATAGGCAGCGTAGAACTCATTTTCTATCCTCTGGACAGTGATAGCACTTATATTGGAATGAATACAACCACAGCCGGTAGGACTATTGCATATATGAAAAATCGCAAGGTCGATAAAGTGGTTGTTCCAAAAAACTCGCAGGGTGTGTTCTATCCGATGAGCCAACGTCCCGAGGAAAAACGTTTTCTTGAGAACTTTGCTTGGTTCGACTATGTGCGTCCGCTGTCAAAAGAGGATATTTTTAATTGGAGAGGAAAGGGGTATGGCCTGGAACTGAAAATCCAAAGGAAAGACAAGATACCTTTGCCCACTCTCAACCGTTTTAAGAAGTGATAGCGTTATGGCTGGTTTAAGAATGCGTGAACCCAGAAGGTTCAACCATAAATATATTTTTGTTGATGAGCGTAAGGAGAAACTTGACAAGATTGTCGAGAATGCCAAGCGCGACCTCGGTATGCTCCCACCTCGCGAAGATACATATAAAGAACGCATAAAAGGTGCGTTTGTCGGCGGAAATTCACATTTGGAGCGCAAGCGTGCCGCCGGTTCACGTGTGTCGTCGCGCTTTGCTGTTGCAGCATTGTTTGTTTGTGTGTTTGTGTTGTATTATATAATGAAAACAGTATACGGGTATATTTAGTGTATGAATGACGTTATACATTTATTGCCCGACTCTGTGGCAAATCAAATTGCTGCCGGTGAGGTGGTGCAGCGTCCTGCATCGGTGGTCAAGGAACTTGTTGAGAATGCTATTGATGCAGGTGCAACAAAGGTGCAGGTAGTGGTGTCTGATGGTGGCCGCACACTCATACAGGTTATAGATAATGGCAAGGGAATGTCCGAGACTGATGCCCGTCTTGCATTTGAGAGGCACGCTACGTCAAAAATTTCAAGTGCCGACGACCTCTTTGCCCTCACAACTATGGGGTTTCGTGGCGAGGCGCTGGCTTCAATAGTTGCTGTCGCTCAAGTAGAGCTGACAACACGTCGTGCGGGTGATGAGCTTGGAACAAGCATTGTTATGTCCGGTTCAAGGCTCGAAGCACAAGAGCCTGTAGCAGCTCCTGTAGGCAGTAACTTCAAGGTGAAGAATCTTTTTTTCAATATCCCCGCGCGCAGAAAGTTTCTTAAATCAGTACAGACAGAACTTAATAACATTGTTACGGAGCTTGAACGTGTAGCTCTGGTGAACTGCGATGTTGAGTTTACGCTTTCTCATAACGGCAACGAAATGATTTCGTTGCCACCTTCATCGTTCCGCCAACGTATTGTCAATCTGTTCGGCAAAAAAGTGAATACACACCTCATTGAGGTGGCGGTAGAGAGCACTCTCATCAATATCAAGGGCTTTGTGGGTGCTCCCGAGAGTGCACGCAAGAAAGGTGCATTGCAATACTTTTTTGTAAACGGACGTTATATGCGCCACCCCTATTTTGCAAAGGCAATTGCAGAGGCATACGGTGAAATAATACCACAGGGGGAGCAGGTGCCGTTTTTCCTCTGTTTCGATGTCGAGCCATCCCGCATTGATGTGAATATACATCCGACAAAAACCGAGATAAAATTCGAGGACGAGTCCGATTTGTGGAAAATCATATCAGCTGCTGTGAAAGAGTCTTTAGGACGCTTTAACGCTGCGCCCAGTCTCGATTTCGACGATGATGATATTCCCGAAATACCGGCAATGGATTTCTCGTCGGACAAGAGCACGCCTGTGGCAGCACCTAAAGTCTCATATAATCCTTCGTACAATCCCTTCAGTAAATACAAATCAGAGAATCGTACTTCCGGTGATAATTGGGAGATGCTGTATGGTGGCATTGATGGCGGCTCGAAGCCTCTCGACCTTTCACCATTTGAGGATAATGATGATTTCGTTGTCAACGACTCTGCTTCTGCAGTGCAAACTGTCATTCCTGCATCTGAATCTGAGTTTGTTCCAATGTCGCAGTATAAGGGCCAATATATACTTGTTCCTGTCAAGTCGGGGCTTATGTGGGTGCATCAGCGCAGGGCTCATATAAGGGTTCTGTTTGAGAAGTATCGCCAACAGATAAAGGAGAAACGCAGTGCGTCGCAAGGGCTGCTTTTTCCTGAAAGGATTGAATTGACTATGGCCGAAGCGTTGGCTCTTGAAACAATCTCTGACGAGCTGGCGTCTCTTGGATTTGATGTCTCGTCGCTTGGTGGCGGAACGTTTGTATTGAATGCTGTGCCTGTTGGCATAGATGGGCTCGAACCGTCGAAACTGCTCTCCGATGTCATACAGAGTGCAATGGAGCAGACGGGCGATGCCAGGGAAAAATTGTGTGACAGGTTGGCCGAGACTATGGCAAGGGATGTTGCGATTGTTGCCGGGCAATTGCTTACGCAAGAGGAGATGAGCGTTTTGATTGATGATTTGTTCAACACAGCTATGCCCTCTCATACACCCGATGGCAAGCCTGTCATTTATATAATGAATGATGCTGAAATAGATAGGAATTTCTACAGATAAGGGTAAGTCTGGGCTTGAGTTTAAATGTTAAAAAATATTAAATTTTATTCCCCAAAAGCAGTGCGCTTTACTCTCCAACGTAAATTTTATTTAATTTTGCAAAAAATTAGGTGAAGTCTGTTCTTGCCTCCCATTGTATGGCAATTACGGTGTCGCCTGTGAAAACATTACAGGATTTTGTGTGTTTATTACTATGCAAGTTCTTGTAAAACGTGAAAATAAGTGTTTATATATAAATCTAATTAGTTTTAAGTATGAAGAAATTTATGATTTCACTGGCTCTTGCGAGTTTTGCGATGTTCTCAACTGCGCAGGAGTTTGTCAGCGAGGTTGTGGTTCCTACAAAACCAAACTCAGTGGTTACAAACACATTCGGAGCTAACTGGTTTGTGGGTGTAAACGGTGGTGTTAATCTCTATCAGGGTGTGGTTACAAATGGCGAGAGCATCTTTGAGCACCTTTCTCCGGCTTTGGATGTTTATGTAGGTAAGTGGCACACTCCCGGCTTTGGCTGGAGAGTTGCTTATCGCGGTTTGAATATCCAGACATTCAAGGAGGCAAATCACGTGGCTTTTATGAACTTCCATTTCGATGCAATGTTTAACTTGTGTAACCTTATTGGCGGTTATAAGGCCGACCGTGTATGGAACGTAATTCCTTACGTTGGTGTTGGTTGGGCCGGTCGTAAGGCTATGGATAACGAGACTTGGGATCACGAGTCATTTACCGGAACCCTTTCTGCCAACTATGGTATTCTTCAGTCTTTCCGTGTTGCTAAGCGTTGGGCTATCAACCTTGAGCTTGCCGGTTCTTTGTTACGCAATGGTTTCAGCGGAAAATTCGGTGAGCAGGGTCACGATAATATGTGGACAGCAACAGTCGGTCTCACATTCAACTTCGGTAAAGATGTTGTTTGGGAAAATACACCTGATGTTGAGGCGCTTCAAGCCCTTTATGGTGGTATGATTGACGGTCTTCAGGCTCAGCTTGATGATGCTTTGGCTGCTAATAAGGCTAAGCAGAACCAGATTAAGGTTGTAGAGGAGGCAAACAAGGCTCTTCAGGCCGAGATTGTTGTTCTTAAGGAGGTTAAGCCAATCAGCGTTTCAGAGTCAATCTTCTTCGACTTTGGTTCATCTAAGATTGTTTCTAAGAAAGAGTTGATGAATATCAAGGCTTATGCCGAGGCTGCCAAGGCTGCCGGTGTAGCAGTAAAGGTTGTCGGTTTTGCCGATGTTGCCGGTGCAAGCGAATACAACGTCAAGTTGTCACAGGCACGTGCTGAGGCTGTTGCCAAGGTTCTCCGTGAGAACGGTGCTGAGGTTAAGACTGTTGTCGGTTACGGCGAGTCAGAGGAGTATAAGGAGCGTTTCTTGAACCGTCGTGCGGTTATCACAGTTGCTGAATAATACTCATTGCACTATATGATGTGATGGTTGAGTGGCCTTTTGTGGGCTGCTCAATCTTTTTTTTTGTGTTCATTGTTGGTGGATTCTCTTTTGTGAAAAAACGGCTCGCCTGCAAACTCCGGGAGAGGAGTCTGTTGATGTGTTAAATTGATTGTGGTTTTAACTTTGTTGAAATTACATCCTCTCGTTTTGTGTGTAAACAATTCCACCCACACTTACTTGTCCGCAGTTTTAACCTTGTTCAAGCGTCTTATATTCTTTCTGTAGTCTTGCCGTATGTACTTTCTGTGTGACAGAAAGTACCAAAGAACCGGGCAGTCGTGTACGGCATTCGGTGCTTCCTTTGTTCAAGAGTTGCTTTGCAACATCTTTCAGTCGGTTCACACCTCGCCACTCGCTGCTT
>JAFYWV010000003.1 GCA_017546505.1 Bacteroidaceae bacterium | reverse complement strand
GCTTCCAGCACCCCGTAGCCGGCACTTACAAGAAGGAGTGCGGTCTCGTTGGTAAGAAGTACTTCTCCGTGGCCTCCGGTGGTGGTACGGGTCGTACCCTGCACCCGGACAACATGGCTGCCGGTCCCGCCTCTTACGGCATGACCGACACTCTGGGCCGCATGCACAGCGACGCTCAGTTCGCCGGTTCCTCCTCCGTACCCGCTCACGTAGAAATGATGGGTCTCATCGGCATGGGCAACAACCCCATGGTCGGTGCCACCGTTTCCGTGGCTGTGGCCATCGAGGAAGCCATGAACAAGTAAGCGCCCTGCGCTTACGCGTTACAGCAATTTACAGCAACGCCTGCTCCGTATGGGGCAGGCGTTGTTGGCATTTGTACCTCAGCAATTGGCGAAAGATAACCGCACGTTTGTGTGCAAATATCGAGGGGCAGGGATGCGTGCCCACGAATATGAGCATGCAGAGGAATGCCTCATTATCTGTGGCTTACTACATCGGGGGCGTAGTATCAGCAAGCCCGGCGTGTGCCGCTCAGTACGTACTTCGTCGGCACCATACGAGTTTAACGAGGGCTTGTATCATATTCCGCTTTATGTCCTAAGCTTATATCTTCCTTCGCTTATTCATTGAGGTTCAGCTCGTAGTCAACTACATCGAGCAAGCTGCCAAACTTCTCGCCTACGGCGTGGAAGTGTGAGGCTTGGCGGAAGCCCAGCGATTCATGAAAGTGGCAGCTGCGCTCATTGCCCTGAGTAATGCAGGCGATGAGCACACGGCAGCCCGCCTTGCGACAGCGGGAGATTAACTCCTGCATGAGCACTCGGCCTATGCCATTCCCTTGCGCCCCCGGTGCCAGGTAGATGGTGCTCTCCCACGTGTGCGCATAGGCAGCACGCTCTTTCCAGCGGTGGGCGTAGCAGTAGCCCAGTACCTTGCCGTCATTTTCGTACACCAGATAGGGGCACTCGGCGGAGTAGGCCACTATACGCGCTTGCATGGCCTCCGGTGTAAGTGCTGCGGTTTCAAAGGAAATCGTTGTATGCAGCACATACTCATTGTAAATGGCGGCAATGGCTGCGGCATCATCAGCGGCTCGTACCTCACGTATCATGGTAGCTCCATGCTACACTTTTTGCCTGCCGTCGTCAAGCCTGTGTTTGCTGCGCAATTGGCAGAAAAATAATAAAGTTGATACAAATATTGCATTATTCGCTTGTAAAGTTGTGGCAAAAATGATACGCTGTTGCTGTGGAAACTGAAAACCAAGACGAACTGAAGTCAAATCTGAAGATATGGCTCAAAGCTAATAACCATGACTACGCCTGGTTGGCTGAGAAGTGCTATGTGTCGGAGGCGACTGTACGCAATTGGATGGCTCGTAAGCCTATTCCGGCCGCTAAGGTTTATATCATTAATGAGATTATAAAGATGAAGGAAGTTGAGGTTACGATGCCCTCGCGTGTGCAGGTGGAGGAAGAGACTCGCATTACAATGAGTCTGGATTCCAAAACTCGCAGAATGCTTGAGCGAAAGGCTTTTGCCGCCGGTAAAACCCTTGGTGAGTACCTCTCCGACGAAGTATCTCGCCTGAGCGAGTAAGTTGCCGGGGCTTTTGCTCTCGAGCGCCTCTTCTTTGAATGATTGACACAAGCTTGCTGCCATGGCAGCAGGCTTTTTTTTAGGGGAATGTTGTAACTGATTGTTTGCTTGACTTACGCGCAGGGGTGGCTTAGAATAGTGCTGGTTTCGCTTATGCACGCTCTCACTCCTCACACTCGTATAGATAAATATAAAATACTCCATAAACTGGGGAATGGGGGATTTGGTGTAACCTATGTAGCTCGTGATTGCGAATTGGAGCGAACGGTTGTGCTCAAAGAGTGTTTTCCTGCCACGTTGTGCTGCCGCGATGAAAATGGCAATGTGCGCCCTCTGCGTGAGGAGCTGGCAGAGAATTATCTGCTGGCCATGGCGGACATGACGCGCGAAGTGCGCACGCTGGCAAAATTGAGACATGCGAACATCGTTCCTGTTTACAATGTATTGAAGGCCAATGGTGCGTTGTTCTATGAAATGCTTTTTCTGGAGGGCGGTTCCCTGAAGGAATTGCTTGAGGATACGTTGGCGGATGGCGATTCGATAGCCCCGGAGAAGGCGCGTGAGTGGCTGCTGGTGCTGCTGGATGCTCTCTCCTACCTGCACAGCAAAGGTCTGGTGCACCGTGATATTAAGCCCTCCAACATCATGTTCGATGAAGATGACGCCCCGGTTATCATCGACTTCGGTGCTGCGGTGCATTTTGATGTGAACACCATCACGCAGGGAGATTTTACTGAGATATACGCAGCCCCCGAGCAGATTGCCAACGATAGTAAAAGAGTGGGGCCGCATACCGATTTGTATTCCCTTGCAGCTACTTTCTACGAGGTGCTGAGTGGCAGACAGCCCGAGCCGACCCCTAAGCGCCTGTACCGGGATGAGCTCGAACCGCTGGAAGAGGTACCCGGCTACCCCGGGTTGGCAGAAAGCATCATGCGCAATCTTTCCTTGCGGGCGGAGCTGCGCTGTGCCAATGCCGCTGAATGGAAGGCGCTGTTGTTGGCTGCTCCCGTTGCTGAGGTGCTGCCGGATGAACCGGTGCAGCCCCTTGATATGGAAGAGAGTGTCACCCCGGAGGAACATGGGGATGAGGAGGAGCAGGCTATCGAGCCCGATTCTCGGGGTGAAAAGCAAAGAGCTGCTCGCGCTCGTCGTAAGAAGCGCAGAAAATCCCGGCGTTGGCCATGGGGCGTTTTGCTGGTGGCTTTGTCGGCCGGCGGCTTCTGGTATACTGCGAACGATGGCGAGAAACCTGCCCGCCCCATAGTAACCCCTCCCGTGGTGCAGCCGCCAAAAGAAGTGGATTTTGACTCATTTTACAAGGATTATTGCGCTCGCACCAAGCCGGAGGTCTATGTGAAAAAGATGGAGCGTTGCTGCGAGCAGGCAGATGCCGTATATAAAGAATATGAGAAGGCCATCAGCCGCGAGGTGGCTATTCTTCGTGCCGATTTGACTTCCATCCAGCAGGTGGCTCGTTGGGAATATCTCGAAAAGGAGGGAAAGAAGCTCAGCGAGATGGATAAAACGTTTATGGATAAATGGCAGTCTCTTCTGGAACAGTACAATGAGGCGGAGTCTCGTTTGTCCGATATATGCCGTAAACCCAAGTCTCATATCAAGGAGTTGTCGAAAGAGCAGCAGGCTCTTCTTCCGGAGCTGGAGCAACGCATGGTTGATGAGTTCCTGGAAAGCGGAACGACTGAGTATTACGGTTATCCTGACTGTTTGGGGGTAACGGCTCTTGCTGAATTAACCGGCGAACTTCTGTAATCTGCCATTGCGGCACAGGGAAAACGTCTGAGCGGGGGTGCATGCACTCCCGCTTTTTTGCTCTATGGAGTGTGTATCATTAAAAAGATGGCTTGGTAACGAAAACGCTCTAAAATAACGTCGAAAAAAGTGTCAATGTATCGAAAGTTATGAATATTTAGCAAAAAAGCTTGACTTAACGTAGCGAAAGCGCTATATTTTTCTGCGTAGCCTGCATGATGAAGATGAAAACAATACTTATGATGATGACCGGAGAGTGTGAAGCTCCTTTGCTTCAATATGCCGATGGCGGCTCTGAGGGGTGGGCGGCTTGGCCGTACGCATGCGGGAACAAGAGGCGAATAAAACATTAACTTAAACTGATATGAATGGAGTAATGGACGAAATCGAGAGCTCGAAAGATGCTCTGAATCAGGATGCATTGAAGCTGAAAATAAAACTGTGGCTCAAAGGCAACAGGCAAAACTACGCCTGGCTGGCGGAGCAATGCTTCGTGTCGGAGGCGACGGTGCGCAACTGGATGGCTCGTAAGGTGATACCCGCTGCCAAAGTTCACATTATTTGTAAGCTGATGAAAGAGGCAAGCCGGGATTCTCATTTCGGCGTATTGGCAAGTGAGGAGACCTACGTATCGCTACGCTTGGATTCGTTCACGCGCCGCTCGCTGGAGCAGAAGGCCATCTCCCAGGGGCTTACGCTGACGGAGTTTCTGGCCAAAGAGGTTCCTGCGCTGGCGTATTAAGGCGGGCTGCTTCTTGTCCTTTATGACAAAGGCTGAGAGCTTGAGCGACACTTGTTAGCGTGGGCTTCGGGGGCGGAGCCCACGCCCGTTTTTTGCTTGACATCGAGGCTCTGAGGAGCTAGGATAGCGGCGTTGTTTTATTAACAGTTTACCCCCGAGCAGCCAGACATGATACCCGAGGACAAACGCCACGAATTGGACGAGATTCGCAATACTTTGCAGGAGCTTGATAAGAAGTGCTCCGAGCACGCATGCTATGCCCCGGTAAAGGAGCAGGTGGCGCAGGCTCTGCGTGCAATCGAACAGTTTAATTCTGGTATTGAGGTGATTGTGTGCATGGGCATGCTGAAGGCGGGTAAGTCGACCATGGTGAACCTGCTCACACGCTCGCCCATGGCTTCTCCCATGGGGTATGGGTTGGACACGACCTTGCGCCCCGCACTCATCCGCATGGCAGAGCAGGGGGCTGCCCCCCGCATTATCCTTTACGAACGCGCAGAAAGCGCCGCCGGGCTGGATGCCGCCCAGTTGCTCGGGCAGGTGATGGACCACCTGCGCGGCATTGCCGGCGAGGAGATGATGGAGCAGGTCTCCATTCGCACCTTACCGCTTAATGAGCAGACGCTGCGTGGCGTGCTCTGCCACCAGGTGACCGATACCCCGCACCTCACCTCTGAGCCTGTGCTGGTGGTGGTTGAAACGGCTTACGACGATAAGTGCACGCTGCTGCGCCACCGCAACCGCATGATTCTCGACATGCCCGGGTGCGACTCCGCCACGGCAGAGGTGTCACGCGGTGAGCGTTACCGAGTTATCGGCAAAGAGTGCGATATGGTGCTGCTGCTGCAGAGCTCGGTGGCTCCGCTCAATGCCAAGGCGGTGGAGGAAATGAAGGCCTTGCTGGCCGGGCGCACCCCCTCTACCACACGCATCATTCAAAACCGCATGGAGTCCAAGGCATGGCTGCGTCGTGAAGTGCTGGCCGCTGAGAGCCTCGATCAGTCATCTCGTGCGCTGGCCATCTTGCGCCAGTTGTCGGAAAACCGCGAGCTGCCGGTGTCGGCCGTCAATCTGGGCATGGCGTATGCCGGTGTGTTTGAGGATTCCGCCCGCCTGCGCGAGCAGGTGGAGCTGCCCGACGGCATTTACAAATCGCCCGCAGAATTGTTGGCCGGCTCGGGCTTTGTGGAGATGGAGGATGCCCTGCATAGCGAGTTGGCTGACATCCGTTACCTGCATTGCTGCGATGAATTGCGCCAGGCACTCCGCTCGCTGGCCGCCGCTACCTTGCTGGCCCAGCGCAATGAAGGCCAGTTGCTCACGGCTTTGCGCACTCGCGCAGAGCGTTGGGATGCCTTTACCCGCGAGGCTGAAAAAGCGCTCAGCAACACCTCCGTGCCGGCAGATGCCGTCTTCTCGGTCATGGAGAACAAACAGCCCGATTTCGCGCTTATTTGTGAGGATATTTACCGCGCCCGCCGCGAGCTGTATAAAGGCCCCAAGGCTACGGGCAAGGACATCAATGAGTGCATGATTGATTGCAATAAGGCCTGTATGGCGGCGCTGAAGTCATTTCTGTACAATGAATTGACTGATAAACATGTGCAAATGACCGCCGGAGATTTCAATAGCTCGGTGGCAGCTTGGTGCAACCGCAGCATCAAAGGGCTGCTGCAAGGGTGCAAAACCCGCCTGCAAGAGCTCGATCGCGAGCTGTGGTCCGAATTTACCGTGCCCGAGCAACCGGATTTCCACGATTGGCAAGAGGTGCATGCTCTCCCCCTCAAGGAAGACCCCACCATGAAGGAAAACCGCTTCAACCCCTACATTTACGAGGAGCGCGTGCAGCGCTGGTGGTGGTGGGACGGCAACAAGGAGTACGAGGTCTTCTGGGGTAATGAGCTTTTTGTGGGTAAGGTGATTGTGCCTATGATTAAGCACTATTGCGACGTCGCTCAGCAGCAGCTGAAGGCCCACCCCCCCATTGCGCAAATACAGAAGATTATTAAAGACGAGGTGCACGCCGCGGCGGAGGGCTTCTTCTCAGCGCTGGCCGCTAAGAAGGAACGCACTCACACAGACATTGCACAGGCGGAGCAGCGCCAGAACTCCTTGAAGAACATATACGAAAAGATTCGAAAGCTGGTAGATACCTATGGTGAAGGACGTCTTTAAAATTGCCTTGCTGGCGGCACTGCTCCTGTTTGCCGCATGCCATGGCGACCTCATTGTTGAGGCCGGTGAGGAGCTTACCTGCCTGTGGCCTGTGGCCGGGGCGGATTGTATATGGGGTGTCTATGCTCTCTGTGGCCTTTACGGGCTAAGCCTGTTGGTGCTGGCTCTACCGTTAATGCTGCGGGCAATCAAGGCTATTACCTCTGAACAGCCCCTGAGCTGGCGCACCCTGTTGTTCTGGTTTGTACTGCTCTTTCTGATTTATTTCAGCGCTGATATTGTGGATAAAGGCGCCGCGCTCAATGAGCTGACCCCATATCCGCTCCTTGGCTGGTTATTTTGGGCGTTCATTGCCGTCTTTGTGCTCTGGCAAGTGGTACTGCCCATCGTGAGCTTTGTGCGCCTGACCTCCATGGGCAAGCTTGATGACCTTGCCCATGCCCGCCGAGCTCTGCACGACAGCGAGCTGCTGCGCTACCGCTCGGCCGAGAGCTGCCATACCGACGAAGAGCACAAGCGCCACCGGCTCTACCGCGAGCTGTCCAACGCGCTGGGTAACAGAGATAAACAGGCTCTGCCGGACCTGCTGCGCCGCTACCGCGAGATGGATGACATGCTGCCCGCCCGCGCCCGTAAACTCATCTTCTCATACTGCCAGGTAGCAGGGCTTTCGGTTGTCATCAGCCGCAATAAATGGCTGGATGGCCTGGCCCTCATCTTTCTGCAACTGCGGCTGGTCATCGCGCTGGCACGCATGTATGGCGGCAAACCCTCGCCGGTGTTCAACACCCTCTGCTTTGCGGCTATTATCCTCAACTCCTTCATCTACATCATCCTCAATAGCCTGTCGGCCGAAAAAGTCGCCGAAGTATCCGCCGCACTCGCCGGTGAGTTTGCTGATTTGCTGCTCGATGACCCCGAGGTAGAGTACAAGGCTGCAACCTCCGTCTCGGAAGGTCTGCCCTTTGTGGGCGGTATGGCCAAAGCGCTCGACGTTGTGATTAATCCCTTGCTCGAAGCCTCGCTCGCCGGTGCCAACGTCTATGTAACCGGCCGCCTTTTCCTGTGCTGTCTGGAGGGAGGCCAACGCCCGAGCAGCTTTGGGGATATTGTGCGCCTGCGCCGTCAGGGCCGTCTGGAGTTGGTGCGCAAACTCTTCACCCCGCTCAACGCCCGTTTTGCGCAGAAGTTTAAGCGCAATCTGCCCACCGCCGGTCTTAATTGCGAGCCCGAGCCGCAGGCCGAAAAGCTCTGAGGCCGCCGCGTTAGGCCTTCAGCAGCATGTTAGCGGTAGCGTGTCCCAGCAGAAAGAATACCAGACTGCCGACAAGCGTCAGCAGCATGTAAGCCGAAGTGGTGAGGTACGCTCCCGCCTTCAGCAACTGCGTGTTTTCATAGGCAAAAGCCGCTAAGGTCGAGTAGCCCCCGCATAGCCCCGCTGTGACCGCAAGGCGCAGATGGGGCGAGGTGATGAACCCGCCCGCTGCCAGCCCGCAGAAAAGCCCCATGAACAGACAGCCCGCAAAATTGATAATCAACGTGTGCCAAGGCATGCTCGGCATAGTAATACCCCATTTATTGCAAATGAACCACCCCGTCAGGTAACGCAGCACCCCGCCCGCAAAGCAGCCGCAACCCACACACAGTAATGTCTTGATGGAAATACCCATAACAAACGCGCCGATACTACCACCATTCCTCCCCTTTGGCAAGACTTAAATCACCCGCACCCATGCACACTTTTTTTCTGACAACCGCCGCACATTATGCTTGCATACCTCTCAACCAGCGTGTATAATGCGCCCGCATCGTTGTACATCCGGGGCATTAGCTCAGTTGGTAGAGCGGTTGCATCGCACGCAACAGGTCAGGGGTTCGAATCCCCTATGCTCCATTCTTATAACCTCCTAAATCTAAACGGTTTAGGAGGTTCTTAATTTTAACTGCGCTTGCCGAATTCGGGTTTGGGTCGCAGATGATCGCAAAACTTGCGTTTCTGCTCCTTCCAATTCGGTATCTGGGTGTGATTGCGCTTATTGCGAAATCGCACATATCATTAGACCATACCTTACTTTACAATAAGGGCAAATCTAACGCAACAGATACGCAATGATTCAAGATATATCAATGGCTGCCTCAGCAGAGGCAAGTGGGCGTGCTAGCGCACGTCGCAACAACAAGTCTACCGACACCGCAAAGATTCGTCTTTTGGATGGTGCTGTGAAGATTGACGGTAAACTCTATTCCCTTCACCCCGGGGTGCAAATCTGGAAACGTCGCGGTGTCGATAAACTGATTGTACGCGTCTTCCTCGCCAATGGTACCACGCAAACCAAATCCTATCCCATTACTCCTGACGGTGTTAGTAAGGCTAACGAGCAAGCCAAATTAAACGCTAAGGAGATCACCTCCTACGGCGCAGAATTCGGTGCCCTGTCCGTCATGGAGCGCCAGGCTATCGAGTTCTACCGGCAGTATGAAAAGGAATGCATAGGGATGGGAATCCAGCCTTGCGGAGTGCTGAATGTGCTGTTGAAAGGCATCGAGTGGGCTAAGGCTGCCACGTGCGGCGCTCCGCTTTTCCCCAAGGTGATGGAAGAGTACCTGAAGTATGTGGAGTCCCACTCCGGGGAGAAACACATTATCCGGCAGCGCGGGCTCGCCAAGCACATGTGCGCTTACTGGAAGAAGAAGCGCATAAACGATTTCCAGGAATCGGATGTTAAGGCCTATTTGAAGACCATTAAGGGGCGTAAGGGCGCCAAGCCGGCCTCGTGGACGCTGGCTGCGAACTTCAACCTGATACGTGCCCTGTTCGCGTATGCAGCAAGGCATCGCATTATCAAGTCCGATATGAACCCCACATTGGCGATGGATTGCATTGATACCGGCACCACGGCAGAACCGGAGGTGATGACCTGCGAGGAGGTGAAGCGCATGCTGGTGTGGTGTGCGCAATCTGAATCGTGGCAGAATATGTTGCCGGTGCTCGTACTCGGTGTGTTCTGCGGTGTGCGTAATGCCGAGCGTTGTCGCATGCGCTGGTCTGATTTCCGTCCCGGTGGTCGCGATGAGATTTACCTGAGCCGCGTGATTACCAAGACCAACAACGCCCGAGTCATTCCTATCTCGCCGGCGATGTCTGCCTGGCTGGATTACTTTGCCGAGCTAGGCTTCCCTATCAGCTCCGATGAGTTCATTGTAAAGACCGATGTCGACACCGAGAAATGCCGCGAGGATCGTCAGGGCGCCTTTATACGCTCGGCACGCAAGGCCGGCATCACAATCCCCAAGAATGGGCTGCGTCACACCGCTGCCAGTAATCTGAGCGTGACCCTGGGTAAGAGCGCCGCAGCCGATATTCTGGGGCATAGCGAGCGCATGCTCATTCGTCACTATCGACGGGCAATGACAGCAGATGATGCCAAGGAGCTGCTCAGCATCACGCCGCAATCATTAGGCCTTTGCTGAGTTCAATTGAAAATCCCCAGCTTGTTCGTCAAGCTGGGGATTTTTACATATCGTGTATTCTATTCCCGAGGGCAACGGTATCTCTGCGAATGAATACACCTCTTTTCAAGGTACTCAGTACTATATGAAATTGCCGTAGGCATATCCGCACAGGGTTGATAAAACGATAACCAAAGATGCATATACAGCAGTCTTGCGCCACCCCATAACACCACTTACAACTAGCATATTAGGCAACGAAAGTGATGGCCCGGCCAGCAGTAGAGCTAAAGCGGGGCCTTTACCCATGCCGGAGCCCATGAGTCCTTGTACAATAGGAACCTCCGTGAGAGAGGAGAAGTACATGAATGCACCTGCGAATGATGCAACGAAAGTCGACAACAAGCTGTTGCCGCCTACGGACTGCTGCACCCATTCGGCAGGAATAATGCCGGGAATAGATGTAGATTCGTGAGTGGAACCAAGCAGGAAACCTGTCACAACAATACCCAAGGCCATGAGGGGAACTGTTTTCTTGGTAAATTCCCAACTGGACAGAGCCCATTGCCGGTTAATAGCGCGCTTATCATTAAGCAGGATAATGGATATAGAAGCAATAGCCACCAGCATCGGGATGAAAGGAATGTAGAAAAAGTTCTTCACAAATATCATAGAAAGCGCGGTGGCAACAAGCGTGGCGCCGGCACCGATTAGAACCTTGCCGATGGAAATATGCAGAGATTCTATCATTGACCAGCAGATGACAAAGGCTGCAACAGCAACCAGATACCAACGGTTGTCAAAGATAAGGACGGAAAACACAGAACTCTCTGCCTGCGGAGGAGCCCAGTTGGCAAAAAGCATCACAGCAACCAGAGAGAAGAAGAGAAGCGCGGTGCGTGGTACGCTCAGGCTGTCATTCTCAGTCTGTCGGGACAAGATGAGCGAATCCTGCTGCTGTTGCTCCTCCTTGTGGTAAATCCTGGCCATGACGCCACCTACGATAATCGAAAAGATAATGGCACAAGCCGTACGAGCAATGCCCATCTCAAACCCCAGAATCCTGGTTGTGAGGATAATGGCAATCATACTGATAGCCGGCCCGGAATAAAGGAAAGCGATAGCCGGGCCAAGTCCGGCGCCTCGGTTTCGTATGCTGGTGAACAGCGGTAGCACTGTACAGGAGCATACCGACAGAATGGCACCGGAAACGGCTGCCACACTATAGGAAAGCCATTTAGGAGCCCCGGCGCCCAGGTAACGCATGATGGCTCCTTTGCTGAAGAATACGGCAATGACACCGGCAATGAAGAAAGCCGGCAGCAGACACAATACGGTATGCTCACGTGCATACCATTTTGTGATATCGAGGGTGGCTTGTACGGCGGACTGGAAGGAGGCGTTATCAATCGGCATGAAAAACAGAGCCGTGAATACGCTGACCATCCAAAGCAGTTTGGTGAGTTCGGATGATGATTTCATAATCAGATAATGAGTTCAGTGATAGTGAGGTAAGAGCCAAGCAGAAAGAGGAGGATGCCGGCGATGTTCCGACTCCACTTCTGCACAGTTGGGAGGCATTTCATAGCCGTGGCAGCACGTGCGGTACTACAGACTATGAGCATGGCAAAGAATACAACCGGCAGGGCTGTTCCTAGTCCGAATATGCTGATTCCCAGCCATGCCCAGCTCCCGCTTTCGGAGGCAAGTGGTAAAGCTGTACCAAAGAAGATAGCTGCACTTGGTGGACATAGTGCCATGGCAAACAGTGCACCAAGCAGAAAACTGCCCGGCATGCTGCTGCCCAGTTTCTGTACTGTTTCACCTGTAGGTTTACGCCCGATGGATGGGAGGTTAATGCATTCCAGCACTACTAGCCCGCAAATAATCAACACCGGCCCCATATACAGCGGTAGCGCTTCTTGCAGCCACAGCGATAGCCCCGGCGCACTAGCCAGCCCAAGTCCTATGAGAGCTCCCAGGATTATGTAGGATAATATTCGCCCTAGAGTGTAGCAAATACTCGCCGCCGCTGCCCTCCTGTGCGAATCCATATTGCGGCAGATGAAACTGATTGCAGCTACATTACTCGCAAGAGGACAAGGCGAAATCGCGGTCATGATTCCGGCCAAAATGAGATAAAGAAAAACCATGGGGCATCAAGGCTGTGCGATTTGTTCTGCCACATATTGCTTGTAGGCGGCTTCATCGCGGCTCAGTTCCCAGATTCTATCAAGATTACGCCAGGACTTTTCCTCTCCGTTATCTACGTGTCGGAGAATGAGCGTTTTGGTAGTCAGACCGTAGTGGGCTACAGTAGCTTCGTCGGCATCTTGTACGCGGAAAGGAATCTGCTGCTGTTCAGCCACAGCGCGTGCCCATTGCTCCATGCGCTCGCAGGTCGGGCAGCGCTTCCCAAAAGTGAAGTATACAAGCTCCGTTGTACTACCTGCCTGCGGTGCCATAGTTGCGGGAGCGGCTTCATGCGGCTGCGGCGCTTGCAGCTGGCGCAGCCCGGCAATGGCCAGCAAACCGAATCCCCCCAGTAGCAAGGCTGTTTTCAAACCGCTTCGCATACAGCAGGAATCACCAGCTCCACAACCGCACGTTTGCTCGGGCTCAGGAGGGACTGAGCATGAGCTTCCACAACAGCAAGATTGCTTTGAAGGCTCTGCCTTGTCTGGTTCAGTAGGTGTTTCCGGGGCATGATTGTTGCAACAGCAGCTATTTCCCTTCGTCGTAGCTTCGCTGAGAAGGTTGCGTATTTGCTCCACGCTCATCACTTTGCCACTTGTCAGCAGTTTGCCGTCTAAAGCCAATGCCGGGGTCTGAAACACGCCGGCTTCTGCTATTTGTAAAGGATCGCTGATTTTGGTGATTTCGTAATTTCCCGACATGCTTTGTACTGCTTGCCTGGTGTTATCTGCCAGAGTGTTGCAATTGCTGCACCCGGGGCCATATATGGTAATGATGTGTTTTTTCATATTTTTTATTTTACGTTTGGACAAAACTCAAAGCGTTAGCGCTATTAATTCCCAGAAAATAGCTATCTAGTCACTTACATAGACAAGCGACTACAGTTCGGAGACAGGGCTTAGCCAGTGTATAGTAAATATTTTTCCCTCTCTGCTCAGATGATACGACACCTGCGTTCTTCAGTATGTTCAAATGGCTGGATATAGTGGACATATCTCGCTGAGTACCCTTATGGAGCTCACAGACGCATCGCTCTCCATCCAGCAACATGCGCACAATATGGAGGCGTACAGGATGCCCAAGTGACTTAAATACAGCAGCGGCAGCGTCTAAAGCAAGATTTTCCGTTTGATTGCAATCACATTTCATCGTACATCAGAATTAAAAGGGTTTATCAACTGCCCCACAGCAGCACGAATCTCATCACGCACGCGACGATACACCTCCAATGCCTCGTGTTCAGGCAAGTTTTTCGCCTCGCAAGGAGGATCAGCAAAAGGGATATGGAGCACTTTCTTTGCCGGAAGATACGGACAACTCTGCGCCGCATGGTCACACACAGTCACAACAACATCCCAATCAACATCGCAGGGTAGTTCCTCAATCGTCTTTGAATAATGCCCTGTCATATCTACCCCGACTTCTTCCATTACTTTCAACATGCTCGGGTTGAGTCCATGCTTCTCCAGACCGGCAGAATACACCTGCCAGCCACCTGAGCAAATGGCGCGTGCCCATGCTTCCGCCATTTGGCTGCGGCAGGAATTACCGGTACATAGAAAGAGAATGGAACTCATGACAAGGGTAATTATATTGACATTTGGATATTTGTCAATACGTTTTTGCCAGGATGATTTTTTTGAAATATCACACCAGAATCATTAGGCCTTTGCTGAGTTCAATCGAAAATCCCCAGCTTGTTTGTCAAGCTGGGGGGGTTACGAGTCGTGTCAATGTGCTTAAGCTATTCAGTATGTCTGCATACTTCCTGTTCCCGGGGGCAGCGTTATCCGACAGCAGGATAGTTAAAAGGTTCCTTGTGGCCAAGGTCGATTGTCAACCTTACGGGGGCTAATTTACGCTCTGTCTTCACGGATCTTAGCTCTCTCGTCAGAGCAATGGACTTGTTGATGTACTGAGAATAAAGTTCTTCGCCTTTTTCCGTGAGGCTGATGTACTTCACTTTTCGAGAGATGACCTGTTCATGGACGTATCCGTCCTCGATGAGGTCTGTCACGTTATGCGAGACGGTTGTATAATCTCTGTGAATGAGATCGTATACCTTGCTTTTTGTGGTCTTGCCCAGAGACCAGAGGATACCAAGCACGCTGAGACCAAGAGGCTTGACACGATCCATCATGGTATCAGCTGCAAGCTTGCTGCCGGCAAGCTCGTAATGTGCTTCATTGTTACTACGGATATACATAATTGCTTTGTCCGGGAGAGGCATGGAGCATATGCTGCTCGTTGGCTTCCCGGTTTAATGCGGGTTTATTTCGGTTCTTATTGATGATACTTTCAGGAGCAGACCGGAGCTTATAGGCGCTCCCTGACTTTTCCTGTTCTTATTGTAGCATCAGGCGTAGAAATTTTCAACGATTGATTTGGTTTAATATTAAACCAGAATAAACCACTGCATATAAATGCAAGTTACTAATAAAAAATACTGTCTGTAGACGGCTTTTATTGTTGACCGGCTTTTATCTGTGGTTTAAACTGTACCACGCATGAGTGATCAGATACCAGACAAGTACGACGCAGAGGAGATCAACCGCCAGATGCTTGAAGCGGTTGGAAACAAAAAAGAGCCCCTGCCAACAGAGTTATTGAAACAATGGTTAAAGTGCGAGGGCTGGAGCTACGAGGTCTTTGCTGCGATGCTTAAAGAACACATCTCCACCCTTAAAGGCTGGCTGCGCCCGGGAAAACGAATCCCGGAACGAAAAGAAGCATCGGTGCGACGCTTCATCAAGCGTAGAATCGAGCAGGAACAAGGAAGTTCCGTTGTCAGCCTTGCAGAAAATCAGGAGGGTTCATGGACATATACGATGCCATCCGGCATGCATGCCATGATGGAGCCCTTAGCAAAGCGTATAAAACTTTCTGTCCCGGATGCCATCAGCCGCGTTCTATTAGACTGGTGTCAGCGGCAATTGTCCTGGTCTGTAGATCGGCAGCAGCAGCAACGCTCGCTAATACACGAGGAACACAACGCGGCACGCATAGAAGAGCTACTCAAGCAGATGGTAGATCACGAAGAACTCAAACTGGCTAAGTCAAAAACCAATTTGTCGAACCTGCAAAAATTAAAAGAAGCAGCATCCCTCCCCGATGTAATAAGGCTCTTGCAGGATCAAATCATGAAGGTCGAGACCAATCTGAAGGACTTGCAGGAGTCATATGAATGCGCCAAGACCTATACCCAGCTTGTGAAACAAGATCTGGCAAGAATCCCCTCTCGCCAGTGATCTCGGTCATACCGCTTGACTGGAGGACGTTTACAGCCGGCATTCTGAAAACGCGCGCTCTATAACGCCGTGTCGGCGTCAGGGCTGATTGTATGAGACCAATACGACATGATTATATCATAGTTTAGTTGTGCTGAACGTGTGCAAATTTTGCACACGTTTTCTTATGGCTAATGCTTCAGACTCCGCGCCTCTGAAATCGATAGAGTTACACTAGAGATTCATCAACGCCTTTAAATCCTTTTTGTTTGCACCTTCAGTGTGACAAATATTAAGAAAAAGAAGGCTAAGAGCTTTGCATAATTTGAAGCAAATATAGAAATAATGGCAAATTAGATAAACTGAGCAATCAATTCCCTTTGAATGTCGGTAAGTTCTGAGATCTTTGCATTAAAAACAATTTGTTTTTCTGATATGCTTTGTATACAAGGTTTCAACCATTCCATGTCTTCCCAAGAAAAACCATATCTCTGTAACCAGATCTCTATCGAATCAGAGGTTCCATACTTGAATATATTTACAAGATTTTCCGCCCGGTAGTCATTCGTAAGATTGTAGTATTCTGTAAAGGCTGCAATGAAATAAGGAGCTAAAGATTGTCCCCACACTTTGTCTATGTAGTCGTAAGTGTCGAAAAGTAGTGTATCATAATCAAACTCATTACGCTTAAATAGAGGGACAAACCTTTTTACTTTGCGATTTGGCAATGATTGAGCAGATGGTGTGAAATTTTTGTTCTTATACTGCTTGCATCTCCAGTATACTATCTGCTTTAATGATTTGTCTTTTGTTCGACTAAATAAAATATCCAAGGCTGTATTAAATATCGCAGTTTCTCCAGATGACAGTTGACGTTTAATGCTTTTGCTATAAATTTTCATGAAGGCGTTTCTAATGCTATCCTTGCATGTGTTTTCTAAATTGAAGAAAACATCAACAGATATTAGTCGACCATCAGGGATTATGTTGTTTATGATAAATTCGATACTTTCTCTAATTTCTATATCTTTGTAGCCATCAACTATCGCATGCGGTAAGTCATATTGCATATCATACCTATCATTGTTGATCGCATCAACATATTCTTTTGTAGTGTCGTCTAATGAATCAGGATCTGCATCCAAAATTGATTGTTCTGAAAGTTCGCACTTTGCTAAAATCCGTTTTGTAAAAGTAGAGAGATTTGATTTCTCAACGACTACGATTCCAACATCCAGTTGATTAACTTCAGAACTCCGTCCCGCTCGTCCTATGAGGTTTTTCAAAGCTAAATTTTTAGTTCCTTCTGTTTTCTCTCTAAATTGGAAAGCTTTAATCCATACCATGTGAAAAGGCATGTTAATTCCCTGTATCAGCGTAGAAGTGGCAAAACAAATGCGGGCGTAGCCTGCTCTTACAAACTTCTCAATCAAAGCACGTAATCGTAACGGCATGGAGCCATGATGGTATACAATGCCTTTTTTTATAAGCCTCACAAGCAATGATTTTGCATTAGGTATTTCTTGGTAATGCCCAATGAAGTCTTCTATTTCTGTAATAATGTTTTTTGCTTCTTTGCTCGAAATATTTTTGAAATATCGCAAATAGTGCTTGTACTCCTTGAAAATGGATCCATTTGTAATGGAGGCCTTGGATGAATAAATTAGGATGGATTTATTGTCTTCAATCGTTTTTGCAAGTAGATCGAAATCCAGCTCATAGTGAGCATTGCTGGTGTGATAAGGGGAGAAATAGCTAAATTTGTATTGATTAGAATCAGTAGTTTCGACCTTGACAAAAATTTTCCCTACAGTTTGGTAGTTGTACGGAGTGCTGCTACTTCGAGCAGGATTTAGTTTGTGCTTTGTGATTTGCGCATTGGGATTATCTACAAAGGGATGAGCAAATACTATTTTTGAACAAAAGAAGTGCTTGCTCACTCTTCTCACTAAAGCATCAAATTTAGCTCCCCGGATACCAGATTCTGTTAGTTGCGCTTCATCAAACAAAAATAGTTCAATCTGGTTGGGCGCAAACATAGAAAAAAGTTCCAAGCTTCGTTCTGGTGTAATGACGAAAACTCTCTTTTTTGTACAAGAAGTGTTGATCTCGTCAACATACTGAAGAACCATCACATCATTACCCAGTAGGGATTTTAATTTCAAAACATATTCTGCTATCAAAGCTCGTGACGGAAGAACTATAACAACATGCTTTGATGATTCCTTTATGACCTCTCGCAAAATGAACGATTTTCCGGCACTTGTAGGTGCAGAAAAAGAAAAAACGTTATATTGTTGGATACCTGATAGAATATTAGCTTGTATGGGGGTTATAGTTGTTCCGTATTCCTCCTTTAACGCTTCGGCGTATGATTGCATGACCAAGCCTCGTATAGTAGTTATTGGGGGATTTTTGTAGAACAATCCCATATAACTTAACAAACTAGGTTCGAACTTTTGAAAAGTAGTTGGGTGGGCTAACTTGAAATGCGTAATTTCTTCTAGGATGGCGGGTTTGCTGGCTCCAGAACAATAGATTTGATTGATCAACATTTCCAAATAATCTTCATCTGGAATGTTTTCGTATATGTCAGAAAATCCCTTCATTTTCAACAAAAATGAGATATATTGCGTCGCGTCCTAATAATTTTTGAAAGTTTTTATTTTTTAATAGGGTTTGAAGATGTTCGTTCAGCGTTTTTTGGGATAAATTTGCTGCGATAGAAATGCCATAAACATCATCTTCTGAACAGCGAGCCGGAGCAAACGGGTCAAAGGCATCAATGAAATTCGAGTCCTTAAAGGGCTGGCCTTTTTTAATAAACTTTACTATCTGTTCTGCTGCTGCTTTGGCTCCTGATCCGTCTTTCCGATATTTTGCTTCCCCAAACACAAAGAAGATACTCGGAGATATGGAAATATAATCAAAACCATGGTTGCCTCTATACTTCTCTTTTATTATTTCCATCAATGGTATAGTTCGATGAGCATAAAGAGATTCAAGAGCATGCAAGGCACTAACGGAAATGGCATATTCTCCGAAATCCTTGCGTATTTGGGTTCTCTGCTTTTCTTCTTCTTTGCTGATTGGCGTCTTAGGATCCTGTGCATCTTTGATGTTATCACAGATGTCCTTGATATATTTAATGGTCGGTGCCGCAGCCGCTTTAAACCCTTTGTGTAGCCTAGGAGGTAAGTCGTTAATCCAATTAAGATCAACAATGTTCTCTACTATTGTTTTTATAATGGCATCTAAATCATTTATACTAACGCGAGTGATATAAATATGATCTGCTATATCCGAAACTTTGATATCCTCACAAATGACAACATCTGACATGGGTTACTTCTCCTCTTCTGCGGCTTCCAATACTTTTTCTTCGGGGGTAGGATATTCAAATACTGATGAAGACAGGCTAAATGCTAACATGCGAGTTATCATTTCTCTGAAGTGATATTTGAAAGACTCGTTTTGTTGGTACTCCTTATATAGCGACATATCCCCCTTGCGTTTCAGACGAATCGCTTTATCAATAATTGTGGGCATAATACGATCAACAGCCTCTTTATCTGTATTTCCAACAACAAGATTCTTGTAATCCTCATCCTCGGCGACAGCTCTTGTGATGCTGATAATCTTTGCCTTTTGATCATCGGGGGTAGCATCCCAGCCTTTGAACCATTTTTCATTAAAGTCCTTTAATATCTGGTCTAGCGGTGTCTTGGATGTATCTTTCTCGCCCGCTCCGGCCATACTCGGTTTGAGAGGGTCAATTGTCGATTCTCCTGCATCTAATACCACAGACTCGTTCAACGCTGTTCTACGCAAGCCGTACGTATTTAAATCGACAGAATCCAGTAAATCACGCAATTGATCATCGCCTGGGGGATTCACATGCAGACCGGGAATGAGATAACGTAAGAACCAGAAAAGCTTTTCCCAATCGGCTACTTCAAATTCTATAATGGCTGCAACTTTGGAGTAAACCTTCACAAATTGCTTACATTTCATCTTGAAATCAGCCTTGCCATTATCCGGCCAATCTATTACGTGATTGAATTGATGGGCTGCCGTATCGATAATAGGAGCCCACTGATCCGCTTCTGCCCCATGGATGTACAAGTCAATAAAGTCATTAACCTGTTCCATGTCAAACACGTCAAAGCCTAGCAGAGTTTCTTTTAACTCATGCAGGATATTGACATCTGTAGCTTCTGACAACGTAGTCGATGTATAGAATGGATCGAATGACTTCTTCATCTCTTCCTTTGTGTTGTAGAAATCCAGCACAAACAAATCTTCACTCAACTTACCTAGTTCCGGCGCAGCTCTATTGAGTCGCGAGAGAGCCTGTACTGCTAATACGCCATCCAAGGGCTTATCGATGTACATGGCGCACAATTTAGGTTGATCGAAACCGGTAAGGTACTTGTTCGCTACCACAAGAAGTCGGTATTCGTCCTCCTCAAATTTTTCGGGAGTCTGCGTATCCGGGAAACCATTCACCCCGGCTTCCGTATATTCTTTTGTCCCTATTTTTTTCTCGCCGGAAAAAGCAATGAGTATCTTATAAGGCAACTTGCGCTCTGTGGCTAAATCCTGAAGCGCCTGATAATACATAACAGCACACTCGATGTCTTTCGTCACGACCATGCCCTTAGCTTTACCCTTAAGCTTATGGTTGCGATATACTTTAGAATCAAAATGCTTTAGCATCTCTTCCGCTTTCGCCCTTATCGTCTTGGGCTCGCGTTCTACTGCTTTCCGCAATGCCTTTTGGGCTTTGTCATTGTTGTACTCGGGATTCTCCTCGATACTCTTCGCTAATTCATAATAGCTCTGGTACGTGGTATAATTGCTCAGCACATCCAGAATGAAGCCCTCCTCAATAGCCTGTTTCATGCTATACAGGTGGAACGAGTGAAATTTGCCATCAACATCCTTGGTACCAAATCTCTCCAGCGTCTCTTTTTTGGGGGTAGCTGTGAATGCAAAATATGAGCAGTTAGTGCTCATCTTGCGTTCACGCATCAATTGAGCCAACAGAGCATCAGTATCACCGCCGCCGGCATCAGGATCTTTCTGCATCGTTGCATTGAGTTTATCTGCGCTGATGCCGGATTGGGAGCTATGAGCCTCATCGATAATGATAGCAAAATTATGACTGCTTACATCACTTATGGCATTGCAAATATAAGGGAACTTTTGAATGGTGGTGATAATAATGCGCTTGCCATCTTCTATGGCTTTTTTCAATCCCGAGGATGTATCAGCATGCGCAAGTATCTTGGAGGTCTGTCCAAATGCTTTAATGTTGTCCGTTATTTGCTTGTCCAGAATGCGTCTGTCTGTTACCACAATGGCAGATGTATACAGAGCTTCGTCTACACTTTTAGCGCGGACGGCATCCATGCTCTCAGGACAGGTCTTGATCAGTTTAAATGCAAGCCAAGTGAGGGAGTTGGACTTGCCGGAGCCTGCTGAATGCTCAATCAGGTAGGTTTTTCCAACGCCCTTGGCGGATACATCTGCCACGAGCTTATTAACCACATCCAACTGGTGATAGCGGGGGAAAATAAGTTTTTTAGCATTCTTCATCACATGCGCCACTTTTTTCTGGGTTTTTGCCTCCCCATAATCAAAAAGCACATAATTCATGATGATGTCTGCCACATTATCCTTCTGCAATATCTGATCCCACATGTAAGAGGTCTTATAACCTCCTGTTGTGTTCACGGGGTTGCCTGCCCCCTGGCCGTTAGGCAAGCCCTTGTTAAAGGGCATGAAAAACGTTTTATCCCGATTCAATTTAGTTGTGAAGAACACTTCATCCTTGTCCATCGTAAAGTGCGCCAGACAGCGGCCGAACTCTAACAGCGGCTCTTTTGGATCTCGCTCAGCGGATCTATATTGCTTTTGTCCATCAAAACGAGCTGTTTGATGCGTCCATGGATTCTTTAACTCAATAGTAAAAAGAGGGATGCCGTTGACAAACAGTACCATGTCAATCTCCAGCCCGGGATTGTTCAGAGAGAATGTCTGTTGACGGGTAATCGAAAACTGGTTGGAGGCATACTTTAGGTGCGAAATTTCACTATCTGCCGCACTTGGTTGGGGGTAAAATACATCCAGATGAATATTATTGACATCTACACCTTTTTTCAACACTTCGATGATGCCGAAGTTAGCAATTTTCTTCGAAAGTTGTTTGGGTAGTTCTTCTCGCAAGTCTTTTCCCTGATATTCCTCCAGCACATCTTGTTGTGTGTTTTCAAGGAATGCCCACAAGCGACGTTCATCCAGCGCAAGCTTTTTATTGAAGTCTTTGGGCTCTCCCCAATAGTATTGGTCCTTGGCTGGATTTTGATTTTGAACATCAACAAGGCCTCTCTCTGCACGCTTCTCTTTCGTGCTTCCCACCAAAGCACGCTCTATTAACCATTCGAAGGCTTGTTCGTTAGTTCTACTTGTACTCATGATACCTTTACCTTTCCAGTTACAACATCGTTGATGATGATTCTCTTTCTCTCCGAAAGCATATTGGTGGTGTTTTTGCACTTTGCAATGGCTTTGTCGATATATTCTAGTTTATTATCTAAATACTTGATAATTCTCTCCTGTTCGTTTACTGGCGGCACGGGAACATAAATTAGAGAAAGTTCTTCTTTGTTAATTTTTGGCATCTTAACACGATCCATCACTACTTTATTAACCTGCGAAACGAAATGCTTTGAAAGCATATAGTAGTACAAAAATCTTACGTTCATAGACGTAGTGATAGGATACATGTCTGCACTGCATAAGCCATCGAAAGGGGCGATAATCAATTTATTTAAAGAAGGACGGATTTTAGAATAAATTATTTGTCCAGCATGAAAAAGATGATTGTCGCTAATAACACCACTCTCAGAAACAGTTGTATATTCTAGTAACTTACCTGTTCCTTTCTCGATATTTTCAGGCGCAACTTGGGGCAAGTCAGAATAACGCTTTGGAGAAACAAGATTAGCTTGAACTTTTGCAACTCTTTTAAATTTTCTAAGCAGCCAATGCTCAGGTATCAATCCTATTTCTTCTACATTATTGTTTGCTTTCTTCACATCTGGATTTAATCCTTTAGTTACGGCTTCGCTGATGATAATCTGTCTGCGCTCATTAAGCAGCTCGATCATCTTCTGCTGTTGTTTGATCGCCTCGTCAATTTTGCTTACCTCAGAGTCTAAGTATGCAGCCATGGCTTCTTGTTCATCCAAGGGGATATGTGGGATAATTAAATTTCTACAATCGTTAACATTTATGCCGCCTTGAGCTCCACCTGTTTGGAATGTTAATATATAACCACGCATGGATTGCAGTAGATAAAATACAAAACGGGAGTGGAGTTTACTCTTATTTACATTGTACGCAACGACAGATTGGTTAGCGCAAGCCTTAAATGTCAAGTAGCCTACCTGAGAACAAGTAGCCCCAGTCATTGCCATAATCGCAGTGTTGGCAGGTATATATTTCGTTGAGCTATTATTGTATCCTAATTGGGTAATGTAAGCTGGAGCTGAATCAATGTTACAATCATGACAGCAGCCAGAAGGTATCCATGGAATATTGCCATTCCAATATTTTGGTTGGTTTGAAGAGGGCGTGCCTCCTGCATAGACAGAATTGCAAAGTCTTTTAATTTTACAGACTTGCCAATGTATTGGAATATAGCCGAGCCAATGTATACCACTATCCTTGTATTGTTCGTAACGAGCCATAGTGAGTAATCAAGCAAAAAGGGATTGAATCAGACCTTGACTTTGTTCCTCCAGGATGCGGATATCTCGTTCATTTTCTTCAAGGGAACGTAACGGTTCCGGCTTGTAAAAATACTTATTGAAAGAAATATCGCAGCCGATTTTTGTTGCCGGCAGGTTAATCCATGCTTCGTCAACATAGGGGCGTACTTCTCGCATAAAGTAAGTGTAGATATCCTCTTTAACCGGAATCTTCTCGCTATCTCTCAAGTTGCTATCAGATTCATACTCAACATACCCACCCTTAGGCAGGGAGTAATAGCCGTAATCAGAGAGCCATTTTTCGGGAACCTGATAGGTTTCTATCAGTCGTGTAATTTCCTTGGTTTTGGACTTGTGGATCTTCTTGATGACTTTTTCTGCATTCTCATCCGGCACAGACATGGCGCGGGCTATGGATTTCAAATCAGCCGCTTTGGCTTTCAAGTTCGCTTCATCTGCTGCTTTTGCGATGGTGTCAATGAACACATTGTAATCCATGTACTCTCCGGAACCTACTTCATGCATCAGCTTATACGCCAGCACAGATAAATCTCTTCTCTCGCACCAGTTTTTAGGGGCGATGAGTTTAGCGAGCTTTTTATCCGTCACTTTGATTTCATTTTCCTGGAAGTACTCTTTAATGTCCACAACCTTGTCATCCAGCCCGGTATACACCAATTCTCCATAGGTATCATACAACCATTTGCTCAATTCATAATCTGATTTGTCGTACAATAATTCATCTATACGAAGAGCATTGAACTGGCAGCGGAGCCGAAGCGGTCGCTCAATGGTAACACTGTGGTAACGGAAATCATCTCCATCAAAAATTTTGGAGGCAACCCCATCGCTATCGGTTTCTTGTTCAGCAAAAGAAAGATAGGCGTTCAGAATGGCGTTGCGGTGACGTTCTGCGATCGTACAGTTGCGGGAACCCTGATTTTTGCGGAGTTTTTCGAATGCTTGTGAAGCATCTATGAGCTGAATCTTACCTCTTCTTCGCTCCTCCTTATTATTGCTCAACAACCATACATAAGTGGAAATGCCGGTGTTGTAGAAAATATTATTAGGAAGCTGCACAATGGCTTCCACAAAATCATTTTCTACCAAGTACCGTCGTATATTGCCCTCGCCGCTTCCTGCATCACCGGTAAAGAGAGATGAGCCGTTGTGAATGGATGCAATACGGCTCCCCTGGGGTTGCTGGATTAACGTCTTCATCTTATCGACATTCTCCAGCATAAAGAGGAGCTGACCATCTGAGGTGCGTGGCGTACAATCCAACGTTTCTGTTTCCCCGGCAAAATTAGGAAGACTCAGCTCAAAGCGATGATCAAGAAGCTGTTTCTCATGATATATCTTCTTTTTATCCTCTTTCCAAGATTTGCCATACGGGGGATTGGTAATCATGTAACCGAAAGAGGTATCAGCAAAGTGATTCTCCGTTATGGTGTTGCCATGGTTCATCCCGTCGGGATTTACCCCTTTAATAATGAGGTCTGATTTGCAGATTGCGTAGGTTTCCGGGTTGCATTCTGTACCGGAAAGCTGGATGGCAGATTCTCTTACTCCCAAGCTCAGAAGATACTCGCGGCTTTCTGTCAGCATACCGCCGGAGCCACACGCGGGATCATAGATAGAAATAATCTGTGGCAGGTTATCTTTGATGGGCTCAAAGACAAGTTGAGAGAGAAGAATAATAGCATCTCTCGGGGTGAAGTGTTCTCCCGCTTCTTCGTTGTTTTCTTCATTGAAGCGACGCAGCAACTCCTCGAACAATGTACCCATATCAACATTGCTGATAGCGGGCAAGGACAAGCCATCAGGAGACTTAACATCTCTGTCTGTCAGGTTAATTCTCGGATCAGTAATACGCTCTATGATTGCCAGCAAACGGTCATTGTTGGCTAATTTCTTTGCCTTAGAGTAATATTCGAAGTTTGTCAACACATCCTTGACGTTATCGCTATAGCCATCCAAGTATGTGATGAAGTTATCGTATAAAATATCGTTATTGTCAGCCGCTTGTGATTTCAAGCGATTAAGTGTCCATTTGCTTTTGTTGTAATAGGTCAGTCCGGTGATGTCTTTGAGCGCATCTTCATCATCTTCCTCTAATCCCATCTCTTTTTGCTCTGCCAACTCTTGCTCTACCGCATCCTTCGTGGGTTCAAGCAATGCATCCAAACGACGCAGAACAACCATAGGCAAAATAACATCACGATACTGCCCTCGCAAGAAGACATCGCGAAGCACGTCATCCGCTATATTCCAAATCAGAGAGACTATTTGATTATGAGAATTATTCATTTTTAGTTAATGCGTTAGATTGTACCAAGTTGGTTGAGTAAAGTCAATACACCAGAGGGCTTTATTCCAAGTTTATCCTTGTATTTAACCAAGCTCTAAATTCACCTTAACAACGTTTTCAACCTTAACCCTCGTATCATTCTCCATGATAATCAAGCCCTCGTGCGGTAGAAGATTCTTGATGCGCCCGGTGATCTCCATGTAGGCGCCGCCGGCCTTGCGGGTGTCCGGGACGAAATAGACGATGTTCAGGGCTAGGTTGGAATCGGTTGAGGCCAGTTGGAGAAGATTAGAGATTTCCTGCTTTACTGATTCATCCAGAATGGGACGCTCGTCTGTGAGACGGGCAGCTTCGGCGATTGCGGCATCGTGTCCTGTTAAGGCGGCAAAGGGAGAGAACTGCGCTGCCCGATCGGCCATGCTCATCTGCGGATGAGTACGGGAAACATGATGCGGCAGGTTAATGATATCCGCATACTTGTCTTCAGCTTGCCAGTTCATGCTTTGTGTCCTCCAATCTGCTCGTTGCGATCGCGGGTGGTGGGGGCATTCCTGTATGTGGGCTATTCGCTGCGTATGGCGCTCTCCTGACGCGCTTTCAGATAGCGTTTCAGCAGGAAAGCGCAGAAATAGGGGATAGTGAGGAATGAGTCTGAACGACCGATATTGGCACGAGCCAGTTTGATGCCGGAATGGATGGCATCATATTTTTCTGATTCTACCAGCTTGCGTAACGATTTCGACACCGTGTTACCAGCCTTGACCTCGACAGGTATCAGATCATCAGCGGTGCGGACAAAGAAGTCCATTTCAAGGGTTGAATCGTCCTTGCGGTAGTAGAACAAGTCATAGCCGCTCTTGGATAATGCCTCTGCCACAAAATTTTCATACAGGGCACCCTTATAGATGCCCAGGTTTTTGTTGCGCAGCAAATCTTCGCGCGATTCTTCATCGAGCATGGCAAGCAGCAAGCCGGTGTCAGCCACGTAGAGCTTATATTTATCCGGATCAAAGTTTCCTTTCAAGGGCAGTTCCGGATAATGCAGGCAATAGCAAATCGACAGCAGTCCGGAATCCAGCAGCCACTCCACGCAACCGAAGTATTCACGAGAGCGGGCGTTCTTGGCAACTTTGGTAAGCTGGAACTTCTTGTTTTCCTTTGCCAGCTGGGGCGGTACCTGGTTGAACACGGCAAGGATTTTGGCTTTATCCAGCCCAGAGGCATATTTGCGGATATCCTCGCGATAATCCCGAAGCAACTGTTGCTGGATCTCTGCCGTTTCTTCAAAAGTACCACTCCGCACAAAAGCACTGATGACCGCCGGCATTCCGCCTAGAATCACATAATCCAGAAACAGAGAAAAATAACGTTCCAATTCGGCATTACTGAATGGCTCTTCGCGCAGGAGATGCCCCAGCATGTCATCCACTGCATCAGCCTGGTATCCACGTGCCCACAGGTACTCCTCAAAATCAAAGGATCGCATCTCATAATCCTGCTTGTATCCCACACTATGGCTCTCGATGCGGGAATACTGCACCCCGAGGAGCGAACCACTGCATATCACATCGTATCGGCCATCGATATGGAAAAACTTGAGCGAGGTCGTGATTTCCGGAAACTCCTGAACCTCGTCAAAAAAGATAAGAGTCTGTCCCTTATCAAAGCGGAAATCCGGATTCATTCTCGACAACAGTCGTACAATATCATCCACCGCGTAACCATCGGCAGTAATGCCCTTGTAATGGGGTGATTCCACAAAATTCACATACACAACGTGCTTGTACTGACGCGTGGCGAATTGCGTGATTGCTTCTGTTTTGCCGACCTGTCTGGCTCCCCGGACAATGAGAGGCTTACGTTCCGGCGCTAATTTCCAGGCATCCAGAAAATCATCTATCTTACGTCTCAAATACACCTCGGGCTGCATACGTTTGTGCTTTTACGTAAGTTTATGGATTTTTAATGGTTTGTCAATTATTTTCACATTTTTGGGCTTTTTTTGATGCTATTTTTCACATTTTTCGATGTTTTTCTAGGGTGTTTTTCACACTTTTTGAAAAAGTAAGCTAAGGAAGAGGTCGATTCATGAGCCAAGACTGTGGGCGATACTGCTTCCTGCAATGAATAGGATATTGCCAGCTTCACATCCTCTTCCAACTCCGTATCTTCCATCAACTTGCCAGTTCATGCCTTGTGTCCTCCTATCTGCTCGTTGCGATCGCGGGTGGTAGCGCCTTCCTCCAGGTTCATCCCACGGAGAATGGCATTCTTACCGAATTTGCCTCTGATGCTGAGCATGGCTTGCTGCATTTTGCGTTCCTTGGCCAGCTCCTTCTGTTCCTCCTGCTTGCGGGCTTCCTCTGCCTCGTAGTCGGTGAAGAGATCGAGCTGCTGCATTGATTGATCCTGCTGCGGTGCTTTATCTTCCGGGACAACGTGGTTGGCAACGATGTTGAGCCGGCGTACCAGCAGATTCATGTCCACCAGCCTGTCAGACAGCTCGGTGACGGCTTGCAGAATCAGCTTCGTGGAGGACGTGTTGCGGCCAAGGTTGTGTGTGCCGTGTGAATGAGCCGGCACCTCTCGGCCGTACGCATCGGTTGTGATAGCACCTCGGTATTGCCTACGGCGTACCGGGTCGGTAAGGTTTTCGATGTCATAGCCTACCGTGATGACAATCTGGTCAGTCACTAATCCTTTCTCAACCAGATCCAACACAAGGAGGTCGGCCATTTCCCGCAGCACCAGCTTGGCTTTCTCCGGGGAATAGGGTTCATGCAGTACCTGCCCGGAACCAAGGCTCTTGCTCTCCGGGTGATAGGCTTTGATTGCTTCAACGGTACAAGGCTCCCAGCCCCAGGCGTGGTCAATGAGCAGCTCGGCATTCTTGCCGAACATGCGATACAGCGACTCCTCATTCTGCACCGAACGCCGGGCTATATCGCCCATGGTATAGAGCCCATGTTGCTCCAGCTTCCGTACGTAGCCTTTGCCCACGCGCCAGAAGTCCGTAAGCGGGCGGTGATTCCACAGCTGGCGGCGGTAGCTCATTTCGTCCAGCTCGGCGATGCGTACGCCTTCTGCATCTGCCGGGATATGCTTCGCCACAATATCCATAGCCACCTTGGCCAGATACAGGTTCGTGCCGATGCCGGCGGTTGCGGTGATGCCGGTGGTAGTCAGTACGTCCTTGATAATACGACGCGCCAGCTCATGCGCGGTACAGCGGTAGGTAGCAAGATAGGGAGTAGCATCGATGAATACCTCGTCAATGGAGTAGACGACAATAT
>JAFYWV010000032.1 GCA_017546505.1 Bacteroidaceae bacterium | reverse complement strand
GCGACGTGGCTCCTTTGGGACGACTCAACTTCGTGTATCGCGGAGAGTAATTGCATAACGTTGAGGGAGAAGCTTCGGCTTCTCCCTTTTGGGTTGATTGGTAAATTGCTGTTTATGGGTGAGGGTCACATTAATCCTATGTAGGGGGCGACGTCCTCTGTCAAGAGCATGATTGTAAACAATTGTGCAAGATGATTGGTAACAGTTTTGCTTCGTTTAGTTGATGCGTTTGGAAGCCGAACGGAGCGTAGCGGAGAGAGGCTTCCAAACGCGGCGCGCGGCTCATTCAAGGCGCGAAATTCGGCGGTTGAGTAGTTGCTCGGTTCTCAAATCAAGTTCCGCGATCTTGTAGTTGCGGTAGCAGAGCGAGGCAAATTCAGCGCCTTCTGCTCTCAACTCCAATTCTGCTCCCACCATGGATTCACTCAGGTAGAACACCTTGCTGTCGAATCTCAGATAACCCTTGTAATTAACCTTGAGAACACGATGCAATCCGCTGTATTCATAAGATTTTATTGTGTCGGGGTATTTTCTTTCGCTGGGTATGTAGATATCCGCAGGACAACGCATATCAATTGCCTCATGAGGTCTGACCTCGTTGTACTTGGTACGCCATGCTTTAAGGTGTTTATCCGCATCGGCAAGGTCGATGAAAGCATTTCTTTTAAGAAGCTCGTTCTTCATCGTACGATGGAAACGCTCGATCTTCCCCTGCGTTTGAGGGTGCAGTGGGCGACCGTGGATCGGGAGTATGTCCAGATCCATAAGCCAACGTTCAAAAATCGTATAACCGCCCTTAAAACCCGCAAATGCACCTCCATTGTCGGACAAAATAGCCTTTGGAAGCCCGTATTCTTTAAAAACAGCCTCAAACGACGGAATTATTCCGCCTGCCTTTTCCTTTGCATCTATGCACAGGCAAAAGCGTGAGCAGTCGTCTATGATGTCAAGAGGAAAGCAACGGGTACCGTCAAGCAAAAGAAAATCTCCTTTGAAATCGGTCTGCCAAAGCTCATTACAGTGTTCTCGTTGAAACCGCAAAAACTCTTTTCGTTTTTGAGACTCCGTTTCGCTTATGCAGCCGTTTCTTTGCAAAATGTTATTTGCGGTGCGAACACAAGGCAGATTGGTGTATCCGTTGTTTTCAAGCACCTTTAAGATTGTTTTTGCACCCCATTCAGGGTTGTCGGCGCGGACTCGGAGGATGGCTTCCTCGATCTCAGCAGGAGTCCTGCTGGGAATGTGCAGAGGAGCATGACTTCGGTCTGACATAGTGCAAGATTGATTGTTTCTTTCCACCCACTTGTAGCCGGTTTTTCGGCTTATACCGAACTCTCGGCAAAGTGAACTGAAATTTCTGGAGGCCTTTGCTGCCTCTACAAATTCTTTTCTTAATTCTTCCACAGTTTTGTCCTTCCAAGGCATTTGAACAACCTCCTTTGGGTTATCTTTATGCCTTTATTATACCACAAAACTGTATACCATCATCTTGCACTACCTGTATACTATCATACT
>JAFYWV010000031.1 GCA_017546505.1 Bacteroidaceae bacterium | reverse complement strand
GCAACAAGTACTTGACACTTAATCTCATTCCCGTATTTTTCTTCCAACGAGAAAAAATGATTACCTTTGTCAGTGCAACGATAGGTAAAACAAGCGTTCTTTGTGGCTGTGACAGGGTATGTGCAAGAGATTAAAGATGCTGTTTCTACCAACTTTCCCTTTTATAAAAAGGCAACGGATAGGTAGCAATTCTTTCTCTAATACCCACCATACACGGCTATTTCTGCCGTAATTATAAATATGGCGGGGTAACACAAAAATGGTATAAGTACCAATCACTTATCACATTTTACCCTCATTCTGCCATTTTTACGCAAGTTCTTCGTATCTTTGTAAAAACACATAAAAAAATGTGCCATCCGAACAGCAAACAACAAAAACAGATATACCAATGAACAGATTTACAGAATTCAATCAAATGGAGACAACACGCCGTGGCCGCATAGAGGTCATCTGCGGTTCAATGTTCTCGGGCAAGACCGAGGAACTAATACGCCGTCTGAAGAGAGCAAAGTTCGCACGTCAGAAGGTAGAGATTTTCAAGCCGGCGCTCGACACCCGCTACTCCGACGTTGAAGTTGTTTCACACGACAGCAACCACATCACCTCAACCCCAATAGAGTCATCGACAAGCATACTGTTGCTTGCCACAGATGTAGATGTTGTAGGTATTGACGAAGCACAGTTCTTTGACAACGACCTTGTCGATGTTTGCAACGAGCTTGCCCGCCGTGGCGTACGTGTCATAATCGCCGGACTAGATATGGATTTCCGCTGCCAACCCTTTGGCCCAATGCCTGCACTGATGGCCGTTGCCGACTCGGTGACCAAGGTACACGCCATTTGTGTAAAATGCGGCAACCTCGCCTATGTCTCGCACCGTCTTGTCGACGGCGACAAGCAGGTTCTGCTCGGTGAAAAGATGGAGTACGAACCATTGTGCCGCGAATGTTACAACAAGGCACTCCGCGAGGCCGGCAATGCCGAGAAGTGACACCAACACCCATTGTTACAACAATGACAAAATACCGGAATCTTTTTATAGACCTTGACGACACGGTTTACGACTTCTCGACGGCATCGCGCGAGTCGTTCCTCGAGACCTACGAACAGCTGCACTACGAGCGTTACTTCGACTCGTTCGAGCACTATATGTCGATATACACGCCACACAACCTCGAGCTATGGCGAATCTACGGCGAAGGCAAGATAACAAAAGACGAGCTCAACCGCAGACGCTACAGCCACCCACTGGAGGTTGTTGGAGTCAGCGACCCGCAACTTGCAGCCACTTTTTGCCGCGAGGCTCTCGGACGCATACCCACAAAAGGAAACCTTGTGCCCGGAGCAATAGAACTGTTGGAGTATCTTCGCCCACGGTACAATATGTACATACTCTCAAACGGTTTCAAGGAGTTGCAGTCGCGCAAGATGCAGACAGCCGGCATTGACAAG
The DNA here is from genome assembly GCA_017546505.1 of Bacteroidaceae bacterium. Lineage (GTDB taxonomy): Bacteria > Bacteroidota > Bacteroidia > Bacteroidales > Bacteroidaceae > HGM04593. The sequence goes on along the minus strand of JAFYWV010000031.1, from coordinate 81,607 downwards.
TATTTCGACGCCTTGATACTCTCCGAGGACATTGGCATAAACAAGCCCGACAGCCGCCTCTATGAACACGCAATGCGCACAACATCATCGCAACCGCAGGAGAGCCTTATGATTGGAGATATGTTCGAGACCGACATTGTAGGTGCCGCAAATTCCGGCATTGACAGCATATACTACAACCCAAAAAGCAAGAGCGGACACCCATTTGAACCAACATACGAGGTTACTCATTTGTTAGAGATAAAGGATATATTGTAAGAACAGATACCAGCCGAAGCACAAGAACTATGAGCAACAAAGCCAACACATCAATACTCATCATCTACACCGGCGGAACAATCGGTATGATACAGAACGCCGAGACCGGTGCGTTGGAGAGTTTCAACTTCGACCACCTGCTCAACCACGTTCCCGAGGTCAAGCAATTCAACCTCAACATAGATGCCATCACTTTCACGCCACCCATAGACTCGTCTGATATGGAGCCCGCGCTGTGGAGCCGCATTGTTACAATTATCGAGAAGAACTACAACCGCTACGACGGTTTTGTAATCCTCCACGGCACAGACACAATGTCATTCACAGCCTCGGCACTCAGTTTTATGCTCGAGGACCTTATGAAGCCCGTCATTCTCACCGGCAGCCAGTTGCCCATTGGAGCACTACGCACCGACGGCAAGGAAAACCTCATCACTGCCATTGAGATTGCAGCAGCAAAGAACCCCGACGGCACCCCCATCGTCCCAGAGGTATGCGTGTTCTTCCAGGACAAACTGATGCGCGGCAATCGCACCACAAAAATAAACTCCGAGAGTTTTGGTGCATTCGACTCAAACAACTACCCACCGCTTGGAGTTGCCGGCACAAGCATACAGTACTACACCAACAACATAAAAAAATACGTCCCCGAGAAAAAGCTCAAAGCACACCACGAGTACAACAACAACATCATCATCTTCTCGCTCTTCCCGGGCATAAAGAGAGAGATTGTAGAAGAGGTCCTGAGGGCAAAAGAGCTCAAGGGCATAATCTTCCGCACATTCGGAGCGGGCAATGCACCACAAAAGAGATGGCTCATCGACGCCCTGTCAAAAGCCACAGCAGATGGCAAGATAATCATCAACATCACGCAGTGCGCCGGTGGAAGCGTACATATGGAGCTTTACGAAACAGGCCTGCAATTGCTTGAAGCCGGTGTCATAAGCGGCAAGGACTCAACAGTCGAAGCTGCGCTCACAAAGCTTATGTATCTGCTAGGGAAAGGGCTCTCCAATGAAGAGGTGCGTCGTCTTATGAGCAAGAACCTCGAAGGAGAGATAACGGAGTAATAAAAGCCAATAAGCAAAATAAAAGCCTCGCTGTACGAGGCTTTTATTTTGCTTATTGGCTTTTCAGTCATTTACAATATCAGAACAACTTGTTCGGATACTCACCGGCATCAACAAGCGACTGAATCTTCTCGACAGTTGCAGGACGGTCTGCAGCGTATGTAACACCAAACCATTTTGCAGTAGTGTCAAGAACCTCGCAAGTTGCCTTGCCGCTCTTTGTCAAATTATCAACCACCAATGGAATAAAGTACTCAGCCTTTGGCTTGTTGATATTCTCCTTCAAGAAGTCAACGAACTGCTCCTCAGAGTGCTTGAAATAGTCGGGAGTAAAGCCCCAGAAGTTCATAGAAACAGGAGTCTCCTCGCCAACAGGCTGCCAAGCGCCCTCCTCATCCTTAAAGCAGATAGGACCGTCGACACGCATAATCTCTGTACGCTCAACAACGCCAGTCAACATATTCTGCTCGTTCTTCTCACAAACACCACGAGCCACGCTACCATTCTCGCTCAAAGTGTTGCAGATGCGGAAACCAACCATTGAATACTTGCCGGTGCTGCCCTCGGGGAGTTCACTCAACCACTTGCCCATAACAGCAAATGCATCACGACCATAGAAGTCATCGGCGTTGATTACCGCAAAAGGCTCATTGATAGCATTCTTACCCATAAGCACAGCGTGGTTTGTACCCCAAGGCTTTGTACGCTCCTCGGGAACAGCAAACCCTTCGGGAAGATTGTCAATAGCCTGGAACACCAACTCTGTAGGGATGTGACCCTCGTACTTGCTCAATACCTTATCGCGGAAATCCTGCTCAAAATCCTTGCGGATAACGAACACCAACTTACCGAATCCACCACGAATGGCATCGAAAATCGAGTAGTCCATAATTGTTTCACCGTTTGGACCAAGACCGTCCAACTGCTTCAAGCCACCATAACGGCTACCCATACCGGCAGCCAATACAAAAAGTGTAGGTTTCATTTTATAAAATAATATTAAGGTTAATTGTTTTCCCTCACATAATACGCCCTTTCAGGGCATACAGTCCAAAGGTACAATTTAATATTGATTTTATGCAAATTATATCACTTTTTTTTAAACAAAGTTTACAGGCCGGCCCGACTACCCACAACAATATAAAAAATGGGCAAAAATACCTCTCAAAAACTTTGCCAATATGAAAAAAAAGAGTAATTTTGCAAGCTGAAAAGCAAAAAGTCTAAAAAACGAATATAAACAATATAAAATATATAAGACGATGAAAAGAACATTCCAACCCTCTAACAGAAAGAGAAAGAACAAGCACGGTTTCCGTGAGAGAATGGCTACAAAGAATGGCCGTCGCGTATTGGCAGCTCGTCGCGCTAAGGGACGTGCTAAGTTGACCGTTTCAGACGAGTACAACGGCAAGAAGAAGTAATTGCAATACAGGCCGGGCGCCTGGCAAAATAGATTTGCAAACATCAAGCGGTGAACAGTAGCTGTTCACCGCTTGATGTTTTTATGACAATCAGATACAGAATGAGTAAAAAGTTGGCTCACCAGCAAACTTTTGCAGGTGAGCCAACTCCTTTCGTATGACATTCCGGACACGCTCACTATATTCATTCTTCACCCCCAATAAGTCATTAAACCACACGGTAGTCTTATCTTTCCACAAAGACACTGGTGCCAATCTTTGTCCAAAAACATCGGTAACCGTGCGGAATCTATCAAAAAAATCGCACATTCCGCACGATTAGAGTATTTTTACTTAAATAATGTATCTGATAAGATGATTTGACTATCCCCAGAAAGGTTGACACTTTTAAGAGCGATCAACTAATAGAGTTTACATTAGAACCGAAACGGTTTACATCAGTCACTTTGGCTTTTGGATTATAACCCAAAACAGCCGTTTCAATTCGCATTTCATTGAAGGCCCACAATACACTTCGGACACTCAACAAACAATAGAAAAGCGAACCCCGAAAGGTTCGCTTTTCTGCGTATATCGCTAAAAAATAAATTATTCAGCAATTGTTGTTGTACTCAAGTCAACCTTGAACAAACCATTCTTGTTTGAGTTGTACAAACCACCATTACTATAATCTTCCATACTAATCAACAATGATTTTGCAGGGAATGTGATGCAAAGGTTCTCGTCGAGTGTACCGCAATAACCAGCAGCCTTGACATCCTCTAAAGAGTTACCCTTTGCCATATAGTAGTATGCCAAACAACCGAAAGTGAATTCACCATAACCCCAATCCATACCTGAAGCGTGGTAGCCATCCATATACACACCCTCTGGATCCTCGCAGTTGAAGAGCATATAGTGCTTCTTAGATGTGTCGTAATCACCGGGAGCGTTGTGTGGGAATGCCGCACCGTATGGGTCAACAAGACGGATGATGCTTGGATTCTCAACAGCCTGCTCAGCCTCTACCTCGTATGTAACGTTAGGAGCGCTGAAGAATGTTGTAATCAAGTCTTCAGTGTAGAGAGCCTTACCGATAGACTGCCAGTTGTACTCAACCTGGATAGAAATGCTTGTGCTACCGTTACCTGTGATAGAAGCATTGTGTGGGAAATAGTTCAAAGAATCGACAACAAAAGCAAGGCTTGCTGTGTACTTTGTACCAAGAGCAATATTTGCATAATCCACGTTTATTACAAACTCAGCAAAGTTCTTACCATTCTCGAATATTACAGCCGCTGTATCATAAGTCAAGATATCGTGACTAACTTTCACATCAAGAGGCAAAGCAACATTACCATTAGTATTGTTACGGAACACCTTTACAACAACCTGTTCCAAAGTGTCAACAGGTGTCAATACATAGTTTGAAGACTTCTGCTCAAACGAGTATGTAGGCTCACCACCTGTGGTGTTGTATGGCTCCCAAGCGCCCTCTGTGCTACAAGATGCAAAGAATCCTGCGGTCAGGGCAATTGCCATTACTATAAATGATTTAAATATTTTCATAATCTCTGAATTTTATTTTTGTTTTTCAAATCCCCCACCCCGGCTCGGAGCAGGGGAAATAATGATTTTACTCTGTAACAGGCTCTGGTGTAGAAGCTGTAGGGTTGTTGTCAGCCTCGCTCAACATATCGTTCGCCTCAATCTCACTTTGTGGGATTGGAAGAATCAATGCGTTGTCACCTGTAGGGATGTAGAATGTTGTGTGAGCCTCGAAACCGGCACCACGACGGTCCAAATCCTTCTTCAAACGCATCATATCCGCGTATGAGAAGCCCTCACCCCAAAGCTCGATACGGCGCTGGAACCACACTCTGTCCTGAACAAGTGCAGCAGTGAGTTCCTGACCCTCTTTTGCAGCACAAGTGTACTCAGGGTCACGGTATGTCTTAACAAAGTTCTCAAGTGTTGCAGCACCTGTTGCAGGGTCGCCGGCCATAGCCTGAGCCTCGGCAAGGATAAGATACATCTCCTCAACACGCATCAAAGGAATATCGTTTGCGTTTGTAGATGTACCGGTTACATCGTTATAGCAACCAAACTTCATATGAGTATAGGCCGGAATGCTGTTAGCAGCCGCGTAAGCAGCCTGCTCCGCGTTGAGGTTTGGAGACTGCTTATTCTCGTTCAACCACCAACCCTTGCGAACGTCAGTTGCAGGAATTTGAGCATAGAGAGCAGCATTAATCTTTCTCCAAGCACCCACAGATGCATAACCGTAGTTGAGTGAACCCATATGTGACGGGAAGTTACAGATACCCGATGTTACAGGACGGTCTGTCTCTGCCACCAAGATACCCCACATCCAAGATGCATCCTCAATATCACTGAAACCCGGGTGATCAACGTCTGAAGCCTCGTATGGAGTAGCTGCAGTATTGTCAATAGCAGCCTGTGCGTCTGCTGCTGCAGCAGCCCAGTTGTTCATAACAAGGTTAACACGTGCACGCATACCGTAAGCTACAGCAAGGTCCACATAACGCTTGTCCTCACGAGTTACTGAAGTAGCCGAGAGGAGCTCGATAGCGCAGTCAAGGTCGCTCATAATCTGCGCATATACCTCAGCAACTGTTGAACGCTTGCAACCAGAGTTAGGAACAGCGTCCATATTCTCCTCTGTGATAATGAGCACACAAGGCTTGTCCTCGTTACCTGCGTATGTATGCTGGAAATACTGTGCAAGTGTGTAATAGTCGAATGCGCGGATTGTCAAAGCCTGAGCAAGATAGTGCTTCAAGTCATCATCTGCAGGCTCGTATGTTCCGATAGTCTTTACAACACTGTTGGCAGACTCAATCTGCTTGTAAGCAGTTGTCCATATTGTATATGGGGTAAAATTTGTTGCACTGATGTCAGTATAGTCCACTGAGGATGCGAACCAGTTGTAACCGATGTCATCAGAAACCATATCCATACCGCGTGAATCTGTAAAGATCATAGTTGCAGCATAGTAAAGGTCGTTGTGGTTACCCTCACCGGTCAATTTACCGAAGTTGTAGAAACCGGCAGGGATAGCTGCGATACTCGCTTTGATTCGGTCCGGGTTTGCCTCAACAGCCTCGCTCTTCTGAGTGGTAGTGACTGTTGAACCCATTGGCGCAGTATCAAGGTCGTTACAGCTCACCATAGCAAGAGCCGCAAACGCCGACGCAATGAATTTATATTTAAAGTTCTTCATAATTATTCACATTTTAAATTATTAGAATGTTACCTTGATACCACCAGAGATTGTACGCAACGCGCTATATGTAGAAGAAACGGTTGACATAATACCCTTACGTGGGTCCATACCCTTGCGAGCTGAGAACAATGCTACATTGTCGGCAGCACCGTAGATACGGATTGAGTTCAAACCGATTGCACGCAACCACTTCTTGGGGAATGTGTAACCAATGGTGATGTTGTTCACTGAGAGGTAGTCCGAAGATACCAACCAACGGTCCGATGTAGAGTTAGCATATTTATCTGTACGGTTCAAACGTGGAACGTCAGTGAAACGGTTCTCAGGTGTCCAAGCGTTTGCGATATCGTTATGCCAGTTGCGACCGATGCTTGATGTTGTACCACCGTGCATCAACGAAGCATAAGAGCTGTCATAGAGCTTACCGCCCAACTGGTATGCGAACTGAACTGAGAAATCGAAACCGTAGAACTCAACGCTTGTTCCAAAACCACCGTATACATCGGGAGCCAAATCACCTGTAGCCTCACGATATGTCTGCTGCGCTACATTGTAGTCAGATGTTACACAAACCACGGGATTATTATTGAATTTCTCAACTGCAGCGTCGTATGCAGCCTCGTTTCCTTTTGCCTTAAGTGCTTCATATGCTTCAGCGCTCATAGTCTGCTTGAAGTAAGTATCAGCATCTTTTGCATAATAGAGAGCCACACCGGTATTAGGATCTACACCTGCATACTTAGGCAAGTAGTACTGATAGTATGTTTCACCCTCACGGTAGATTGTTGTACCGTCGATGTACTCACCTTTGTACTCTGGAGCCAATTCGTTGATGACGTTCTTCTGGAATGTTGCATTCGCAAAAATATCCCACTTCAAGTTACGCTTGTCGATAGCTGTTGAGTTGAGTTCGATTTCAACACCGCTGTTTGTCATTGAACCAACGTTCACAGGAATTGAACTGTAACCATTTGATGGAGCAACCGCCTTATAGTCGAGCATATCGCTTGTACGGCGACCGAAGTACTCAATTGTACCGCTCAACTTACCCTTGAAGAAAGAGAAGTCTACACCGGCATTGTAAGCGTTTGATTTCTCCCAAGTAAGTTCAGGGTTACCCTTGTATGCCAAGAGACCGTCAGAGAACACACCGTCTGCACCTGATACGGTATACTGGTCAAGGTATGCATAGTAGTTACCGATATTATCGTTACCCTGCTGACCGAAAGAAGCCTTAATCTTCAAGATATCAATCCAAGAAACATTCTTCAAGAAGCTCTCCTTGCTGATAACCCAAGCTGCAGATGCTGACCAGAAGTCACCCCAACGTCTGTCCGGATGGAAACGTGAAGAAGCATCACGACGATAAGAACCACTGAGGAAGTACTTCTCGGCATAGTCATAGTTCAAACGGCCGAAGAAACCGCGTGTAGCATACTCTGTATATGAACCACCGCCACGCTTCTGGTCAATAGTATTATTGATTGTGAAGTCATTTGGCTTGTAAAGGTTCTGACCATTTGCATAAACGTTCTCACTGTTGTAGTTATATGCCTCGTAACCAAGAGTAAGGTCAATAGTATTGCGATCAAATGTCTTGTTATAGTTTGCAAGATACTGCTGGTTGAAAGAGAATGTACGAATCTGCTGCTGTGATGCAGTACCACCGTACTGTGCGCTCTGGCCATAACGTGCGTTACCGACATTGTGGTAACGTGTATTGTCGATGTGTGTACCAAGTGATGCAGTCAACTTAAGACCCTTGAAAGGAGTAATCTCAGCAAACCACTTACCGTTGAAGATATCCATAAGATACTCCTCGGTATTGTAGAGAAGGTCACTCATTGGGTTGGCAATTGACATAAAGTTACGTGTGCTGTTTGTTGATGCACCATCACCATAGTCATAGATTCTATCACCGGTAGCCGGATCGGTTGCAAAAGAACCATCAGCGTTACGTACATAGAAAGGATATACTGGAGCAATATCGTTTGCAATGTAGAATGCGTTCATTGAAGAAGAAGTATTTGTCTGCTCACCCGGATAACGGCTTGTGCTGTTTGTGTAAGCGAGGCTTGCACCAACCTTCAACCACTTCTTTGCCTGATAGTCAACATTCAAACGTGTAGCAAGACGATTGAAACCAGAGTTCTCGATGATACCACCATCCTCAAGATAAGCAGCTGAGAAGTAGTAGCTCATCTTGTCTGTACCGCCTGAAACCGAGAAGTTGTACTCCTGACGCATCTGGTTGCCAATCATTCCGGCTGTCCAATCGTCCGGTGTATAGTAGTACTGACCATCGCTATAACCAAGAGTAGCGCGTGGGTCAACCTTGCCGTCAAGACCGATAAGACCATTTGCACCATTGAGGTTATACACCTGATAACCAAGCGCCGAGAACAACCCGTTATTAGCATAGTTGTGTGCATTGAGAGGAGAATGGTTGAGGCTGTACAAAGCTTCGTTGTACAATGACTTGTAAAGAGTCTCCATATAGAGGTTTGGTGACTCCATCACATCGTACTTGCCAATCTGACGCTCGTTAACACCCCACTTTGCATCGAATGAAACGCGTGCGTTGCCGCTGCTACCTTTCTTGGTTGTCACCATAATGACACCGTTGGCACCACGTGCACCATAAAGAGCCGCAGCTGCTGCATCCTTCAACACTGAGATATTCTCAATATCGGCAGGGTTGATAGAAGAGATATCACCATCAAAAGGCATACCGTCAACAACGTACAATGGATCATCAACAGCATTGATTGAACCGATACCACGAATACGAACCTTGGCAGATACACCAGGCTGACCGTTTGAGCTTGTAACCTGCACACCGGCAATAGCACCTGAAAGTGCATTAGAAACGTTAGATACCTGACGTTTCTCGATATTCTCTGCCTTAACCACTGAAGCAGAACCGGTAAACGCCGACTTCTTTGCTGTACCATAAGCCACAACCACAACGTCGTCGAGAGTAACGCCATCCTCAACAAGAGAAATCTTCATAGGCTTACCCCTTACAATCTGCACCTCCTGTGTTGTCATACCGACGTATGATACACGAAGAGTTGTAGCTGTTGCAGGCACATTTTCAATTGTAAAATTACCGTCCATATCAGTACCGGCACCAACAGAAGTACCAACTACGAATACAGAGGCTCCGAAAACAGGCTCACCGTCACCCTCAGAGTAAACCTTACCCGTGATTGTCGCGGTCTGCGCTGTTGCCATACCTATACCCATACAGATAAAGGTCAATAGAAATAGCACTCTTTTCATAATAATGAATTTAAGTTAATAATAATAATGAAATTGTGTCTTTTTGTTATTTCATCCCCAATAGTTTGAGAATGAATGGCGCGAAAATAACACTTTTTACACAAAGTTTAAAATAAGTTAAGCACTTTTTTTCAACAAAAGTGTTATTTTTTTACCAAAACGACATTTTTACCCACTTTTTGCTCATTTATAGTCATTGTGTGCAACAAGTTTTCAGCGACTATTTAACAACTGTACAAAAGAAAAATGCAGAACAAACAACCTCCAAAACGCTGATTATCAACAACAGAAATAAAAAACACTTGCCCAAACACCATTTTTTACAAAAAGTTAGTCAAAATGTACAAAATGCACGCAATGGGATACTTTTAAAATGATTTTAAATTTTAACAATTTTATACAATAACACAAAAGTGAGAACACGCGCGTACATATATAATATATTATAAGGTAAAAACGGAGAACGGAAAGCGGAAAACGGAAAACAGTTTTCACCTTTCAGTTTTCAGATTTCACTTCAATAGAAAACGCATAACAGCACCCATTAGTTTTGTACGATGGACACTATTTTGCACGGCTTCAAAAGGAAAACTTGTTGAAAGAGTGCGATAACCATTGCCCGAATAAGCAACACCGGCACTCTCCTTGCAACCGTCAAAGACAAAAGAGACAAAAGCATCATCAAGCGGAACAAGAATATCGGGGCGGGAAACAGCATAACACGACTCATTGGCCTTGCGCTCTATGGACATACGCAAGCCGGAACCGGTAACTACATCCTCGGAGAGGTTGGACACCGTACCACCATAATCAAAATGCAACAGATTGCGCACAAACAGCCTGTCGGCCTCACAACCCTGCATATCACTTGCAATGAAAGCCCCACTGACAAACAGCCTGCCACCACCGTGGCAATACTCCGTCAGCTTCCCCTGCAAGCCGGCCGGGAATGCTTTGTATGGTGAATTATAATGAAGCAAAGAGCCCTTGCCACCCTGTTTTTCAACACCAAGAATGAGGTCTACGACATCATATTCCTGCATATCGACAACACCGTCAATCACAGCCTCGCTACCACAGGAGAGAAAACTTATATCATTGACAGCCAAAGCCTCGCCGTGAATACGCGGATAGTTCAAAGTGTTACCGGCAACCAACATACCTTCGCACTCACTGCCGCTCAAGCCCAAACCATTTTCATAGTTGAGGTTTTCACGCATAAAATCCAGCTGACCACCGCAATACTCAGGGGTGCGCATATAGGGCACACCGGGGTCGCGCTCAAAGTCAAAACCAATGCGTTTATCGGTAAAGAGCGTATCAGGGCCACTCAAACGATGAAAGCCATTGACAACCAAAGCCCTACCCTTTTCATTATTGGCAATATACAACGACAGTTCTTCCGACGGCAAACTGCAACCACCGTCATTAAAGGCCGCGACTTTAAAGCTATACATCACACCTTTTTCAACAGGAATGGAACAATGAGCCTCGTTCACCACAGTGCCATTGTCAAACCCGGAGCCATCGACGCTCCTGTACAGTATATACCCCTTAGGCTTTGCAGTCGGCTCAAGCACATCATTCACCGGACGCCAAGAAAGCACAACCTCATTGTCATCCCCGGACATTGACATTGCAAAATGGCTCACCGGCAACGGCTGAACGACATAATCACGGCCACGCACATAGCACAAATGCTTTAGCAAGACCTTATATACCGAACGTGCCAATGTAAACTTAAAATCAGGGTCGTGAGCATAGACCATATCCATAAAGTTCTGGTGCGACAACGACTCAAAAATAACCGACGGGATATATGGTACACGCGTCTCGCCATAATTACGGTCCAGAATTCCACGCACAGGCCAACGCTTGCCATAACGGGCCGTGAGGTCGTCCTGAACACTATTCAAAAGAAACGACACCAAATCGCGCGACATCTGACGCGAGTGTCCGGTAGCAAGTGTATCGCCATTAAACTCGGTTGTCACAACACCCAGCGAACCAATCACATTATCCTCGGCAGACACTCCGGCGTCCGAGTGAAAGCCGAACGACAGTTCAAGAGGCACATTGAGACCTATGGTATCCGGATTGAAGACAGAACCGCCCGAAAGATAATTGACAGCTGAAGGACGACACACAATATCATCGCGATAATCGGCCTCACCTTCAAATGGAGAGTAGACCTCATAGGGAAAACCGCCCGTCTGCAAATTATAACGAGCCCCCTCAAGATAGCGTGGCAAGCCGCTCAACTGCCCTCCCGGGCCACGAGCCACATTACCGACACCCCCTCCAAAGCGCACAGCATCGGCACTGACGACACCATCGTGGCTGCTGTAATTCGCAAGCACAACACCTTGCCGTTTGTCTTCATCAACATCAAAGAAAAATGTTCCAAGATAGACCCAGGTACCACCACCCATAGTCTGGTTTACTTTAAACGAGGTTTCACCGCCACTATGACGAACAGTGTAGAGAGCATCGGGTACAGAATTCTCAAATGTCCTGTATGCGACATACACCGCATATTCACCCGGCACCGGAATTTCGGGAGACCACACTGCCGTTGAGAGTTTCTTTTTATTCTGCACCGCACTTATGCTACGCGACGTTCCCATCGAAAAAGGGTCGTCAAGGTCGCAGTAGAAATCTTTCAAAGGAGCATAGCCACCTATGTGTGTCTCCCATTCGCTGCCACGTGCCTCACTCTCACTGTAACGTGAACCGCCCGGGGTGCTTTTGTCATTGTCAACAATGACACACTCGGGTTGCCAGTCACGCTCACGCGGGGTATAGACCAGCGCACCGGCATTCTCAAGCATCGGCATAAGGAAAGGAACGACTATTGATTGGGTAAGCAAATCCTCGGTGGTGCAATAGAGCGAAGGACGTTGCCACTTCCAGAAGTCTCCATCGGCAAAATAGTATCGTCCGTGGCTTTGCCACAGAGCTATATGACGGCCATCAAGACCGCCGGTAACAGCAAACGGGCGACTGATGTTCCGTACCCACGGACTGCCATTATAGACAACACCACCCCACAAGCGCGACTTGTCGACTTTTGCAGCACTGCGGTAGATATTAGGGACACGCTGTTCAATGGAACGTCCTTTGTAGACAACTTCAATCTTATATTTGCGAAGGTTTTTTGGCAGAATTCCCCTTATATCCTTGTAGATTTTATCCACTACAGCAGGAGTGAAAGCCTGCCCGGCAAAAGCCTCGTTTGAATATATTATGATTTTCTTTGCCTTGTTGTTGACTACAATATTGTTCTTACGACGGTCGAGAGCCGAGAATTTAAGCAGCGTCCTGTCCGAAGTGTAGTTTCTGAAGTACTCCGACAAGGCACGAGAAACAGTTTTGTCGACACTTTGTGCCGACAAAACAGATATTCCAAAAAGGCAAAACAATATTGCCAAAAAGTGCCTTATCATAGAGTTACACGTCTTTTACTTGCCAGCAAGCTTGCCAATCTCTTCGAGCAAAGCCTTGGCATCGGCATTGAAAGAGTCACACAGGGTGTTGAAATATTTCTTGGCAGGCATACCGGGCTCTGCGTGGCTGACACGTGCTATATATTCATTATTCAGGCTGAAAATTCTATTGAACAAATCTACCCAAGCAGCTGTATCGCCCTGCGCATCGTATGAGAGCAAAAAAGCCTCGGTTGCCAACTCGTCAACAACAAATGTAATCACCTTCTTTAGATTTTTTCTACTTGCCATAATAATTTGGTTTAATTTGATTGAAATTTGATTTTCCGGGGCATCCTTGAATGCGGTACAGTATCTATTCACCGCGTTCATAATGCCACATCCACAACACTTGTCATAAAGAGCCCGGCAAAGCGAAGCGCCATTAAGACCCATACAACAAATATTTGACGTAAAGATAGTGTTTTTCACCGATATAAACAACAACTCGGGCCAAAAACAATATATTTTAATTCACAACGAATAAAAAACAGTAAAGCACTTTTAAAATTCATAAAAAAAAGCGAAATTTGCCGATAAATAGAATTCCCAATTAATTTTAAGTAATATGAAAAGTGCATTGCAAATAGCAAGGGCTGCTTATCAGCCCAAACTTCCCCAGGCATTGACCGGGACAGTTAAATTGTGTGAGGGTGCTGCAACAGAGTCTGTAGCAGACCAGGAGGCTATCAAGGCTATGTTCCCCAACACCTATGGTTTGCCCATAGTTACATTCGAGAAGGGTGGCGAGCCACAGGAGTACCCTGCAATCAATGTAGGTGTCATCCTTTCAGGCGGACAGGCTCCCGGCGGTCACAATGTCATCGCAGGTTTGTTCGACGGTGTAAAGAAGCTCAACCCCAACAGCCGTCTCTATGGTTTCCTTATGGGCCCCGGCGGTTTGGTTGACCACAAATATATGGAGATTACAGCCGAGATTATGGACGAGTACCGCAACACCGGAGGTTTCGACATCATCGGTTCAGGCCGTACAAAGCTCGAGAAGACAGAGCAGTTCGACAAGGGTCTCGAGATTATCAAGGAGCTCAACATCAAGGCACTTGTAATCATCGGCGGTGACGATTCAAACACCAACGCTTGCGTGCTTGCAGAGTACTATGCTGCAAAGAACACAGGCGTTCAGGTTATCGGTTGCCCAAAGACCATCGACGGCGACTTGAAGAACGCTTACATTGAGACATCTTTCGGTTTCGACACTGCTTGTAAGGTTTATTCAGAGGTTATCGGCAACATCCAGCGCGACTGCAACTCGGCACAGAAGTACTGGCACTTTATCAAGCTGATGGGTCGCTCGGCTTCACACATTGCACTTGAGTGCGCTTTGCAGACACAGCCTAACTACTGTATCATCTCGGAGGAGGTTGAGCAGAAGGCTCTTTCACTCGACAACATAGTTACATCTATTGCACAGGCCGTTGCTGACCGTGCTGCCGAGGGCAACAACTTCGGTACAGTGCTCATCCCCGAGGGGCTCATCGAGTTCGTTCCTGCAATGAAGGCTCTAATCGCCGAGCTAAACGACCTGTTGGCACACAAGGGCGAGGAGTACAACGCAGTAGCTCCCGAGGAGCAGCGCCAGTACATCATTGACCAACTCTCAAGCGACAACGCAGCCGTTTACGCAAGCCTCCCTGCAGGTGTTGCACGCCAGCTCACTATGGACCGCGACCCACACGGCAACGTTCAGGTATCTCTCATCGAGACCGAGAAGCTCCTTTCAGAGATGGTTGCCAACAAGCTCGCAGCTTGGAAGGCCGAGGGCAAGTACAACGGCAAGTTCAACGCACAGCACCACTTCTTCGGTTACGAGGGACGTTGCGCAGCTCCATCAAACTATGATGCCGACTACTGCTACGCACTCGGTTACAACGCATCACAGCTAATCGCTGCAGGCAAGACCGGTTATATGTCATCGGTACGCAACACAACTGCTCCTGCAGCCGAGTGGGTTGCCGGTGGTATCCCCATCACAATGATGATGAATATGGAGCGTCGTCACGGCGAGATGAAGCCCGTAATCCAGAAGGCTCTCGTTGACCTCAACGGTGCACCATTCAAGACATTTGCTGCAAACAGAGAGCAGTGGGCAAAGGAGACTTGCTACGTTTACCCGGGACCAATCCAGTACTTTGGCCCATCAGAGGTATGCGACCAGACAACAAAGACTCTCGCTCTTGAGCAGCAGAAATAATACCACAAGGAGTTGATGGCAAAAGCCAAAAAGACATCCATAACAGTAAAGGTCGGCGGACGGAAGAAAAATTCGGCCCGCCGACCCTCTTCTACACGCAAAAGACCGCGTGTTATGGCGACGTGGAAATATGTGACAATAGCAATACTCACTACAGCGGGAGTATTGGCACTCGCCTATTACCCGCTACTGCGACCGGCTTTTCACCGCTTTACCACCTGCAACGGACACAAGATATACGGTACGTGCATACCCCAAGGATATTCTGTCTACGGCATCGACGTGTCACACCATCAGGGAGACATCAATTGGGAAAGGCTAAAAA
This sequence comes from Bacteroidaceae bacterium, assembly GCA_017546505.1. Lineage (GTDB taxonomy): Bacteria > Bacteroidota > Bacteroidia > Bacteroidales > Bacteroidaceae > HGM04593. The sequence continues at coordinate 66,322 of JAFYWV010000031.1, read as the reverse complement.
AAGGGAGAGACGGAGAACCGCCAATCAGTTTTGTATACATCAAAGCCACAGAAGGCCGCGACCACCGCGACAGACACTTCGAAAAGAACTGGAACGCTGCAAAAAAGAACAATTTCATACGTGGAGCATACCACTACTTCAGCACCAAATCATCGGGCGAAGAGCAGGCAAGGTTATTCATCAGCAAAGTCAGACTTGAGAAAGGCGACCTGCCACCAATGGTAGACGTCGAAGAAGACCCGAAGAACCCCGACATTTACAGAAAAGAACTGAAAATTTTCATTTCGGCGATAGAGGAACACTACAAGCTTAAACCGATAATATACACCTATAAAAAATTCCACACACGTTACATTAATAACGAGGATTTCAACAATCACCCGCTATGGATTGCGCGATACAATGCCACACACCCTGACATCAGCAACGAGTGGATCATTTGGCAGTGCACCGACAAGGGCCGTCTGCCGGGTATAATGGAAAAAGTCGACATCAATGTGCTCAACGGTTCAATGGAGGAGTTGGAAAAGTTGAGGATAAAATAAAACAAGCCATCACTCCTCAAGATATGCTGCACTTGCGCTTGAATAGCGGCGCCAGGCATCGACCATTGCAACGAAATCGGACGGCAACTCAGAGTCGAAATACATCTCTTTGCCCGTTGCAGGGTGAACAAAGCCCAAAGTCTTGGCGTGCAGAGCCTGACGCGGACAGAGTTTGAAGCAGTTGCGCACGAACTGGCTGTACTTGCTGAAATTTGTACCCTTCAAAATCTCGTCACCTCCATAGACATCGTCATTGAAAAGAATGTGACCGATGTGTTTCATATGAACCCTTATCTGATGTGTGCGACCGGTCTCGAGATTGCACTCCACCAATGACACGTAGCTCAAACGCTCAAGCACACGATAGTGGGTAACGGCGTACTTACCGACATTTTCATCAGAAGAGACGCACATCTGCAACCTGTTGCGTGGATTGCGCGTTATATTGCCAACCACCGTACCGCTTTCGTCCTTGGGATTGCCCCACACCACCGCATTATAGGTGCGCTTTGTGGTTTTGTTGAAGAATTGCATTCCAAGATGCGCCTTTGCAAAGGCTGTTTTTGCAACGACAAGCAACCCCGACGTATTCTTGTCGATGCGGTGCACAAGACCCACCTGTGGGTCGTTGGGGTCAAAATCGGGATTGTCCTTCAAGTGCCAGGCAACGGCATTGATGAGCGTACCGTGCGTGTTTCCGCAGCCGGGATGAACCACAAGACCAGCCGGCTTGTTCACAACCATCAGGTCGTTGTCCTCATACACTACATCGAGCGGAATATCCTCGGGAACAATTGTATTGTCATAGGCCGGAGTGTTGTATGTTATTACAACTTCATCGAGCGGCTTTACCTTGTAGTTGCTTTTGACAACCTTGCCATTGACCGAGATTGAACCGGCATCGGCAGCCTGTTGTATTTTATTGCGCGAGGTATTTGCAACGTGGTCTACAAGAAATTTGTCTATGCGCACAGGCGACTGTCCTTTATCGGCCGTTATATGCAACTCACGAAAAAGGGTCTCCTCTGCGTCAAACTCGTCCACTTCAAGCAATTCCGGGGTTATCTCATCCATAAGGCTCAAATATCAAAATTAGAATCGAACACAGGATTACTCTCGTCGATAAACGGTTCACCACTGCCAATGACCACCTTCAACGATGCTCCCTGAGGTATTGCCTCACCGTTCGACAGCAACCTACCATTGTAGCGCAACTCATAGACCCAATCCTTTTCGCCGGGAACGGTGTCGATAGCCTCAATTACAAAACCTGCAGCCTTGATGTGAGACTCGGCCTCACGGTATGTACGATTGTCTATCACTGCAGGGACAGAGCGTTTAGGCCTCACGACTGTATTGAGGACAAGGCCCACCTTGCGCCCCTCTTTCACCAGTGAACCGGCCGAGGGGTATTGCATCAGCACCTCATCCTCGGCCGCATTAGCCTTGTAACGGCGTTCAACGACCGCATATTCCAATTTATTGCTGCTGAGAACAGCAACAGCCTCGTCAAGCCGGACACCGCAAACATCGGGCACTGCATTCGTCTCGCCGTGATTTGTATAATCGTCAACCCACAGCAATACGAAATAGGGCAATGCAACAAGCACTGCTGCCATAGCCAACAGGTTCAGGAGAACAACCCGAACTCTCTTTTTGAATGTGACCTTAGCTTTTTTCTTGCTTCTCTTTGTGGTTTTCTTTTTCGGCTCTTGCCCTGTATCTTCCATACTCATAACAAATTCTCATTTTCAAGCAGCACACCACACGATATGGCATACACATTTCAATGCAAAAGTAATACAGGTTGACAGAAAACACAAAAATAAGCCGACATTTTTACAGCAACTCTCACCACCGAAAGCCATTATGGAGTTTTTAACGGAGTATAAGAGCCGAGGCGCCACGAGATAGACGCTTTTTTCTTGCATTCTTTTTACTTTTGTATTATCTTCGCAAGGTTAAAAGCACACCTGTTTTATGAGAAAGATATTATTTACACTTATTTTGGCAATATTGACGACTGCCGGAGCAGAAGCGCAGCTCATAAAGAAAAAAACAAAAGACGAGACTGCAACTAGCCAGACATACGGAATGGGAAAAATCCCTGTGATAAACGGAAAAGTAACCTTTGAAACAGATATCGAGGTAAAAGGACTCACGGCAAAACAGATTGAGGAAAAGGCCAACAAATGGATTGCCGAACGCTACGTGAAACCCACGGTAATTTCGGTCAAACGTTTTGAAAGCGAAAAGCCCAATACAACCATCATAAAGGGCGAGGAGTACATTGTTTTCAGAAACACATTCCTTGTTTTGAGCAGAGCCAGAATGTACTACTACCTGACACTGACAGCCAGCGATGGGAACTGCAGATTCAACCTATCACGCATAACATATTGGTATGACGACGAAGATGACAAAGGCGGCATAAAAATGATTGCAGAAGATTGGATTACCGACGACAACAGCTTCAACAAGAAAGGCAAGATGAAGAGGTTCGAGGGGAAGTTCCGTCGTAAGACAATAGACCTGAAAGAGCAACTGATAAATGAACTGACACAAGCTTTGAACAAATGAGAGCTGTAGACAAGATAAGATTTGTACTAAACACCCTGTTCCTTATTGGGGCAGCGGTGACTTTTGTACTATTTATGCTCAACGGCGACGGCAATGCTTTCAAGATTGCAGGATTGGTTGCTATGGCATTCAAGATAATGGAGTTCATCCTCCGTTTTGTAAACTAAAGACAAGCAATGGTAAAGAGAATATTATACCTGATGCTTTTTGCAGTGTCGACCATTGCAAATGGACAGAATTTCAAGCAGAACACAGAAAGCAGTGGCGGCTTGGGACACGGCGAGGTGTTCAACCCATTCAAGGAGCATCCCAAGGACAGCACAAAGAGTGATGTTGTTGTACCAAAGGAGATACACCAATGGAAGATAGACCGCAAACTAGGCAACAGAATTGAGATAAATGCCGACACTCTGCAATTTATGTTCCAGAACTGGCATCTCACCGAGGGTGTGAACGGCGAGTACAACCACTTGGGCAATATGGGAACACCACGAGAAAGCAGAATATACTTCAACCGCCCCACAAGCACTACATTCGATTTTCTGCAACCCTTTGACTATTTCTTCATTACCCCGGACAGATTCATCTTCACCGATACAAAATCGCCCTACACAAACCTCAGCTATCACTCTTCGGGCAACAAAGTTGACGGTGATGACCGTTTCAGGGCATACTTCACGACCAATGCAGGCAAACACTTTGGTGTGGGTTTCCTTTTCGACTACCTCTATGGCAGAGGCCGTTACGACAAACAGTCGACATCACAGATAAACTTCTCTCTCTTCTCTTTCTACAAAAGCGACAAGTACAACTACCATCTGTTGGCAAGCCGCTACCGTATGAAGCAGCGTGAGAACGGCGGTATAACAGACGACCGTTACATTACCCGCCCCGAAGACACGGACGGAGGAGGAAGCAATATGGGAACAGCCGATATACCGGTGAAGCTGGATGCCACCTGGAGCAGAAACGAGGTCTACGACATATTCTTCACACACAATTACAACTGGGGATATTACCGCAACAATGAGAGCAAGAGTGCTGATACAACAAATGTGGCATCGGACAGCATAAAGGCTATGACAAAAACAATGCCGGTCATTGAGGAAAATGAGGGGAGTGTTGCTCCGGAATTCGTAAGCGTTGCACGCCTGACTCACACTGCCGATGTTATGTTCCTGCGTCATCAGTACATTAATCACAGGCTGCCGAACAACTACTATGCCGACACTTATCTCCCTCACGACTCGGTAGATGATGCAAACGACCTTTCGATAAACAACAGGGTGTCGTTGTCGCTCTGCGAAGGGTTCAGAAAATGGGCGTTCGCAAACATCACTGCATTTGCCGAGTATAAATATGACCGTTACAGACTCCCCGATACCATTACCGGTGCTCCGTCGCCCGAATACGAAAAGAACTATAACGAGCATTCACTTTTTGTTGGCGGAGAGATTTCGAGCACACGAGGCAAGCATCTGCGTTACCACGCCGGGGGAGCAACAGCCATCATAGGCGAAGAGCTTGGAGCATTCTCGATAGACGGTGGCATAGACTGCAACTTCAAACTGCGGAAAAGAGATTTCAACGTATCGGCAAAGGCTTTCATAAAGAACAACCGCCCATCGTTCTTCTACCGCCACTACCACTCGGAGCATTTCTGGTGGGACAATGACCTTGCCAAAGAGTTCAGGACAAGAATAGAGGGAAGTATTGAAGTTCCTTTCACAAGAACAAAACTTGATGTAAAATTCGAAAATGTAAAGAATTACACTTACATCGCAAACCACTCTATCCTTGCGCCAAATGGCAAAGACTATCTTAACCGTTTCAATGTGGAACAGGAGACGAAAAGCATACAGGTGTTTGCCGCATCGCTGAAGCAGGACTTCAAATACAAGATATTCAATCTGAACACAGAAGTCACATACCAGCACAGCAGCAACCAGAGAGTGTTGCCGCTACCCCACCTCAATGCATACGCTAATTTTTACCTCAAGTTCACGATTGCAAAGGTTCTACACACCGAGTTAGGAGCAGATGCGTGGTATTTCACAAGCTACTATGCACCTGAATATATGCCGGCTTTGGGCCAGTTTGTGCAACAGAATCAGGCAGACAAGATAAAGATTGGAAATTACCCTGTTGCAAGCGTATATGCTAACTTCTTGTTGAAAAAGACACGTTTCTACGTTAAATATTACCACGTGAACAAAGGTCTTGGCAAGAGCAACTATTTCCTCACTCCGCACCATCCGCTGACACCATCGGTTTTGTGGTTCGGTCTGTCGTGCAATTTCTACAACTAAACACAAACCAACGATGAACATCACCGTCAAATGGGGTTTTATAGGGTGTGGCGAGGCTACCGAGAAGAAGAGTGGCCCTGCTTTTCCGCTGATAAAAGGCTCTGAAGTCGTTGCCGTTATGGGACGCGACAAGGAGAAGACCAAGGAGTATGCCAAACGCCATAACATTCCACACTGGTACACCGATGCACAGGCTCTCATCGACGACCCGGAGGTGAACGCCATATACATTGCAACTCCGCCATCCTCGCACGCCACATTCGCCATAATGGCAATGAAGGCAGGCAAGCCGGTATATGTTGAAAAACCGCTTGCTGCAAACTATGAGGATTGTACACGCATAAACAGAGTATCAAGAGAGAGCGGAGTACCCTGTTTTGTAGCATACTACCGCCGCTATCTGCCCTATTTTCAAAAAGTCAAAGAGCTGTTGCCACAGATTGGCAATGTTCTGAACGTACAGATACGTTTTGCCGTGCCGCCACGCGACCTTGACTACAACCGCGAGAACCTACCCTGGCGAGTGAACCCGGACATTGCCGGCGGCGGATACTTCTATGACCTTGCGCCACACCAGATTGATTTGTTGCAGGATATGTTTGGCTGCATACTATATGCCGAGGGATACAGCACCAACAGAGGCAAGTTGTACAAAGCCGAGGACACCGTCAGTGCCTGTTTCAAGTTCGAGAACGGCATTCCGGGCTCGGGCTCGTGGTGTTTTGTCTCGGACGAGTCGTCAAGAGAGGACCACATTGAGATTTTCGGCAGCAAAGGTTGCATCAAGTTCTCGGTTTTCACGTTCGAGCCTATAGAACTGCGCACTGTTGAGGGTACAAGGCAGTTCAACATCCCCAACCCGCCATACGTGCAATTGCCGCTCATACGTAACATTGTTGAGCACATACAGCGCAAGGGGCACTGCAGTTGCGACAGTGTCAGCGCGACACCCACAAATTGGGTTTTAGACAAGATACTTGGCAAAATCATCTGAAATGGAGAAAAAACGCAGCTGTAATGTTTTAAAGTTTGGAGCAGTAATAACAATTATTGCTCTGCTGTTTTCTATTGAGACTGCAGCACAGACTATTGCTGACAGCAAGGTTGGTATCGAGACCGAGGATGCGCCTAAAAAAAGAAACGGAATAGACAAAATAAAGAAATTCACCCTCAAGACCGTTGACTTTGTAGACCGCCTGCTCAATACAATTGACACAACGTATGTGGCAGACAATTTGTACAATATGACCATTATGCCGGAGCATTCATTCAATTATGAACACTATAGCTTCAGCACAACAGGCAGGCAAAGACAGAGCCTGAGAATTGCCCCGGACAGCTATAACAAATTAACGTTCAACATCGGATGGAGATGGATTATACTAGGATATGGCATAGACTTTCAGAAGAGTAAACCTGAGAAAGATATAAAATTAAGCCTCCTGTCGCCAAGAGTTGGGCTTGACCTGTTCTATCGCAAGAGCAACGAAGAATATAAAATAAAGAACCTGAAAGGTTTTTACAACAACGACAGACCAATAGAAAACAACAACAAGAAATTCGACGGGCTGGCGATAAAGCAGATTGGTTTTAACCTGTACTATGTGTTCAACAAGCGTTTCTCCTACCCTGCAGCATACCGTCAATCAACCATTCAACGAGCGAGCGCGGGCTCTTTCATCCTGGGTGCGGGATATAACCGGCAGGAGCTCACATTTGACCATAACTGCCTCGACCCGGAAATAGAGTTGCAACTAAAAGAGGAACTCAAATTCAACAATATCAGATACAACAACTTCTGCATCAACCTCGGTTACTCGTACAACTGGGTGTTTGCACGCAATTTCCTTGCAAACATTGCCTTGACACCGTCTGTGGGGTATAAGCACATATTGATTGAAAAAACCGAAAGAGACAGGTTGCACTCAGGAATAAATTTCGACCTCTCCACACGGGCTGCAATGGTGTATAACAACGGTAAATATTATGCAGGTATTTCACTGGTAGGATACTCATATTATTACAAGGAGAAAACATTGGCCGTGATAAATGGTTTTGGAACATTGAAAACATTTATAGGATTTTATTTCTGGAAAAAGAAATAAAACAGGCGGGCAACCAAAAAAGATTGCCCGCCATACATATATCATCAAGAGAGTCATTATTTAGAAACGCATACCAACTGTTGCAATAACCGAGTGGTTTGTATGTTTCACCGTTGCACTGGGATTTCTATAAGGATAATCATCAAAAGGATAGAACTCGGAATTCTGCATCTCAAGCATATAAGCCAAATCCAAATAGAAAGGACCTTTACGCCATCCACAGCCCAGAGTCACAACATTCTTGTCGAAATAGTTCATATACTCGGTCGATGTCTCTGTTATGGCTGCATTATACAAATCCTTGTATGCACTCTTTTTGAAAGGTGCAGAGAGATAGTTGTAGCCTGCACGCAATGCAAAACCGTCTATATTGAGCTCGGCACCGGCACGCACAATGTGCTGCGCCTCCATATTATATCCAAACTCGGTATTCTGACACTTTTCGACATCGCCACGACCCATAAACTGAGATTTCCGATAATCGGCATATTCATACTCGGCATCAAGTGCAAGGTACGTACCAAAAGTGTAGGACATTGAAGCATTAAAACGCCAAGGACTCCTTAATCTGCTTTTTACCGAGAGCATATCGTTATACAGCTGGGCATCGGTGGTAGAGAAACGTCTTCCATCAGGGTCGGTGATGGTTGCAGAACTGTGCTCGTTAAGGTCGTACCAGGTTGGAGTGTGAACAGAAAATCCGATTTTGAACGGAGAATATTTGAACGGACGACAAATAAGACCCAATTTAAAGTCCAGTCCTCTTCCTGTCAGATTCTTATTGTTCTCGAGCACATATATATCGCCATAGTCATCAACCTCGCGATACTCGCTGTAACGGTTATAATCGACCAAGGAGAAACCGATTGTTGCACCCAGATAGAGACGGTCGTCTATATTTGCCGAGATATTGAAATCGACGACATTCACTCCACCACGCATCTCTTCGTAATAACCAAGCTCATTGGGATACCAAACAAGAGTTGTATCGGGGTAAGTCAGGAAGTTACCGTCAGAGTCGCCCAAATAAGCCTCGGCAGCAAGCAATGTCAACCAGCTATATGCAAAATCCTTGTACATCCATCCTCTTGGGTCGGTATAGTCAAATCCTTCAGCCCTATAAAGATTGTCTATGATATATTGCTGAGAATAGCCATTGGATGCTCCATACATTTCGAAGGTATTGGAAAGATTATTCTTGCGACGGTATCCTATACCCAAATTCAGGAATTTGAGTTTGTCTCCATTGCCCTCTAATGAGAAGACAAAAGAGGTGTTTCCCACAAAGAAACCGGCATCCTTGCTCTTGAGGGTAGTACCCTCGTATGTAGCTTCATTAGATTTCAAGTCAAGCCCCATCGTAAAAGCGACGTCACTGCTGCGGAACAGAGCCATACCAGCCGGATTTGTACCCATAGTAGACAGGTCTGCACCCAAAGCACTCATAGCACCGCCCATACCCACATAGCGTGCTGTTCCTATAAGCCCATTCTCAAGCAATGATGATACATTGTACATATTTTGGGCAGCTACTCCAAATGGCAATAATAATAGGATATATAAAAAGCGTTTCATAGTAATATCTTTATTTAGTGTTTGTGTTGCTGTTATAAATCGTATAGTTTACTAAAATTCAAACAACATTGCAATGAAGTTTTCACTTTATCTTCGTGAGCCACCGCTACGACCACCGCCACCACTGCTACGGCCACCGCCGCCACTGCTGCTACGGGAACTGCCGCCGCCACTGCTGCTACGGGAACTGCCGCCGCCACTGCTACGGGAACTACTGCCACCGGAATTAGAACGATAGCTTGCTCCAGAACTACTGCTACTTCCCGAACGTGACACGCTGGTACTGCTTGGACGACTGTATCCGCCGGATGTGTTACTTGAACGACTGCTCTCGCCACGACGTACTGCGGCACCATTTGCATTTGAAGATGAATTACGTTTAACATTACTGCTGTTCACAGATGTACGAACCTGTTGCTCACGACGTGCATTGGTGCTACCGACAGATGTACGAACCTGTTGTTCACGGCGTGCATTGGTGCTACCGACTGATGTACGAACCTGTTGCTCACGACGTGCATTGGTGCTACCGACAGATGTGCGAACCTGTTGTTCACGGCGTGCATTGGTGCTACCGACAGATGTACGAACCTGTTGCTCACGACGGGGAGTGGTGCTACCGACAGTGGTTCGAACCGGCTGTTCACGGCGGGGATTGAGGTTGCCAATAGTGTTGCGCACCGGCTGTTCACGACGAGGAGTGGTGTTGCCGACAGTGGCACGTACCGGCTGTTCACGGCGGGGATTGAGGTTGCCAATAGTGTTGCGAACCGGCTGTTCACGACGTGCATTGGTGCTACCGACAGTGGTTCGAACCGGTTGTTCACGGCGGGGTCTTGTTACAGAACCGTTTGTTGGAATATCTTTACGGTACGATGGTCTGCTTGGTGAGTGCAATGCCGTATGACTCCAATAAGGATAATTCCAATGGTGGTTATACCCACCATACCAACTATTCCTGTAATAAGGATAATCCCAACTATATAACGAATTCCAGTTCCATATATTCATACTGCTGTAGTAGCGGGGATAATAGTAATAGGGGTTATTGGCTGTGGGATAGACATATACTGTGTAGCCATTATCGTAGACAAACCAATCATTTATGCCGCAATCGTATTTTAAATCCCAATAGATATTGCTGCTGAGTAATCTGCGCGGTGATTGGAAACGGATGATACGGTTAGAATATGTATAATCATCTACAACATCATAGAGGTCGTTTGTATAATAGGACTCCTGCACATCCTCAACGTAGTCCATCTCATCGGCATCCTCTAAAACGATATTATCGTCGTCAACAATATACACCTCCTCGACACTTTTCACAACAACCGCCTTTTTCTCCTTCTTAGGCACAAAATACATATCGTCGACCTGTGCAAGTGCAAGTAGAGGCGTTGACAACAATAAAAACAGAACCAACTTTTTCATAGCCGTATATATTTAATTCTTTTTATCCGATACAAAAATAGATATACAAAATGGGAAATGAGAGGGAAAATTCCTATTACAATGGAGGATTTTCCCTATTTGATGACTATATAAAACAAAAGAAGTTCACGAGGAACTTCTTTTGTCATTCATCTGCCCATCGACTTTCGCTTGTAGTCTTCATTGAATAGCAAATCGGCCTGATTGTCGTGCAAGGCACGAGGCACAGCAACACGACCCGATTTAACGAACTGTAACATACACTGCAACGACACGAACTCGTTGTAAAGGTTCACTACCGTATCGGTTGAACCGGTAACCTCGACAACTGTGTAGTTGGGATTGACCTCCATAATACGGGCGTTGCTGTGGCGTATAACCCTTGAAATCTCGCTGTTCTCAAGGATTTTTGGAGTTGACAGTTTGTACAACGCAACCTCCTGAAAGAAGATTTCCTTGTCGGTGTAGTAATCGGCCTTGAGGACATCTACCTTCTTTTCAATACGCTTGGTGACTTTATTCACTGAATCCTCCTCACCCCACAATGATATTGTATAGCGGTGAACACCCTCGATTGAGGATGAAGACGCCGTAATTGTATCAATGTTCATCATTCTGCGGGTGAACTCGGCTGTCACCTGATTGAGCATACCGGCAATATTCTCGGTATATATGATTATTGTAAACAGTTTCTTTTCCATAGTGTCATTATTCAAATCTCATATCACTGATTGTTGCTCCGGGCTCGGTCATTGGCATAACATTATCCTCCTCTTTAACGGCAACGTGCAGAAGGAAGGGACCATCGGTTGAGAGCATCTCTTCAATAGCGGAGTCTAGTTCTTCACGCTCAATAACAAGACGCGATGGGATACCGTAACCTTGGGCTATAAGTGAATACTCGGGGTTGAGCATAGGCGTCCACGAATAGCGGTGGTCAAAGAAGAGCTCCTGCCATTGGCGTACGTTGCCAAGATAGTTGTTGTTGAGGAGAATCATCTTTACACCGACACCCTGCTCCATTATTGTTCCAAGCTCCTGTATATTCATCTGGAAACCACCGTCGCCGGTGAAGAGACACACTGTGCGCTCAGGCATTGCCATCTTTGCTCCGATAGCGGCAGGCAAACCGTAGCCCATTGTTCCAAGACCGCCCGATGTGAGAATGCTGTGTGGCTGTGTGAACTTGAAATAACGGCTCGACATCATCTGATTTTGACCGACATCGGTAACAAGTATAGCCTTGTTCGCTGTAGCCTCACTCACCTTGCGTGCAACTTCACCCATAAGCAAAGGACCTTCAGTCGGGTGCAACGCCTTGTCAATCACCTTGTCATACTCTATTGCATTATACTCGGCAAAACTCTTCACCCACTCACCGTGCTCTCTTGGTTGTACAAGAGCTGTCAGATTTGCAAGAACCTCCTTGCAATCGCCGACAATGGGAACATCAGCATTTACGTTCTTGCTGATTTCGGCGTGATCAATATCTATGTGAATGACTTTTGCCTGCTTTGCGTATGTTGACAGTTTGCCTGTAACACGGTCACTGAAACGCATTCCGACAGCAATGAGCAAATCGCATTTGTTGGTATTGACGTTAGGTCCATAATTGCCGTGCATTCCCAACATACCCACACACAATGGATGGTCTGTAGGAAAAGCAGAGAGCCCCATAAGTGTACGTGCAACAGGAATGCCGCTCTTCTCGACAAACGCCTTCAGCTCCTCGTGAGCCTCACCAAGTTCAACACCTTGTCCGACGAGCAGAAATGGACGTTCTGCCTCATTTATAAGACGCACAGCCTCGGCTATAGCGCTGGCTGAGGGTGTGGGATAAGGAATGTAACTGCGCACACTGTCCACCATTGCCGGCTGATAATCGACCATTGACACCTGGGCATCCTTTGTAAAGTCGAGCACTACCGGGCCCGGACGACCAGTACCGGCAATATAAAAAGCACGCGCCACTGCCCAAGCCACGTCTTCGGGACGACGCACCTGATAGCTCCACTTTGTAATTGGCTGTGTTATACCGACAAAATCAATCTCCTGAAACGCATCGGTACCAAGCACCGACGAACTTACCTGACCGGCAATGACAACCACCGGTGTACTGTCGAGCATTGCATCACTGATGCCGGTCAGTGTATTTGTTGCTCCCGGGCCGCTTGTAACAATGCAGACACCTACTTTGCCCGAACTGCGGGCATACCCCTGCGCGGCGTGCACAGCACCTTGCTCGTGACGCACAAGCACATTGCGAAAATCATTACGGTGGTCATACAAGGCATCGAACACCGGCATAATTGAACCGCCCGGATATCCGAATATTGTATCTACACCTTCGTTGATGAGTGAACGCAAAAGCGCTTCACTGCCTGTTATCATATCTTTGTTCATATATCTCTTATTCAATAATTCTAATACCGCCTTTGTCGGCCGAACTTACCATTGAAGCGTACGCTTTGAGGCTCTTTGAGATGACACGGTCACGTGTGAGCGGGAACATTGTACGTGCAGCAAGTTCCTCGTCGCTGAGCCTTACGTTGATTGTACGTGCAGGAATATCAATATCAATTATATCACCGTCACGCAGTTTGCCTATATTGCCGCCTGCCGCAGCCTCGGGCGATATGTGACCGATACTCAATCCCGATGTTCCGCCACTGAAACGTCCATCGGTGATTAGAGCACACTCCTTGCCAAGATGACGGGATTTTATGTATGATGTGGGATAGAGCATCTCCTGCATACCCGGACCACCCTTTGGACCTTCGTACACAATGACAACAACATCACCGGCCTGCACTGCACCGCCGAGGATACCCTCTACTGCAGCCTCCTGCGAGTCGAACACCTTTGCCCTGCCACTGAATTTCCAGATACTCTCATCAACACCTGCAGTCTTTACCACACAGCCGTCTTTTGCAATATTTCCAAAGAGAATGGCAAGACCGCCATCGCGGGTATAAGCATTCTCAAGTGAACGTATACAGCCGTTCTCCCTGTCTGTGTCGAGAGTATCATAAGTGCACTCCTGTGCACCCATTGTATTGCAGAATACATTTGCTGGTGCAGTGCTGTATATACGCAGAGCCTCACTATCTATACTATCACCGGTAATGCAGTATCTTGCAATATCCTCACCAAGTGTCGCTCCATTCACACGCACTACCGTCGTATCGAGCAAACCACCTTTGGCAAGTTCACCCAAGATACCAAGTATTCCACCGGCACGGCCACAATCCTGCATTGAATACTTTGCACTGTTTGGTGCAAGTTTGCTCAGACAAGGTACACGACGGCTTAGCGCGTCAATGTCAGTCATTGTAAAGTCGACACCGGCCTCGCGGGCAACAGCCAGCAGGTGAAGGATGGTATTTGTTGAACCGCCCATTGCAATATCAAGCGTCATTGCATTGATGAAAGCAGCACGTGTTGCGATGCTGCGCGGCAGGACACTCTCGTCGCCGTCACCATAATATTTCATTGCATTGACAACAATCTGTTTTGCAGCATCCTTCAGCAACTGCACACGGTTGGCGTGGGTTGCAAGTATTGTTCCGTTACCGGGCAATGAGAGACCGATAGCCTCTGTAAGCGAGTTCATTGAGTTTGCGGTAAACATACCCGAACAGCTGCCACAACCGGGGCAGGAACGTTTCTCAATCTCGGCAAGCTCTTCATCGCCGACGCTATTGTCGGCAGCCTTTACCATAGCGATTACAAGGTCGAGATTTTCATTTTTCCAAGTACCCTTTTCCATTGGACCACCCGAGACAAAAATTGTGGGGATATTGAGGCGCATCGCAGCCATAAGCATTCCCGGAGTAATCTTGTCGCAGTTGGAGATACATACCAAAGCATCTACCTTGTGGGCATTGCACATATACTCAACACTGTCGGCAATGATGTCGCGTGAGGGCAATGAATAGAGCATTCCATCGTGTCCCATAGCAATTCCATCGTCTATGGCAATGGTGTTGAACTCGGCTGCATAACAGCCAAGTTTCTCAATTTCCGCCTTTACAATCTGCCCGGCCTCGTGCAGATGAGTGTGCCCGGGGACAAGTTGCGTAAAGGAGTTGGCAATAGCAATGATTGGTTTACCGAACATCTCGCGCTTCATACCGTTGGCAATCCATAGTGCACGAGCACCGGCCATACGACGGCCTTCGGTACATTGGGCGCTTCTTAACTTTATCTTCATATTGCTGAATTTTATAATAAAAACACCCTTTCCGACAATAGAGAAAGGGGAGTTACGGAAGTCGCTGAATGTCATTAATTCAACAACAGCCGAACACATTCAAAATCGGTTGCAAAATTAGTCTATTTTTTCAGCATATACAAAACTGGAAAGAAAATATTTTGCATTTAACAGGGCTCTTTTCCTCTGTGGCAACACTATCTTAAAGCGCAATTTTTAATAACAACATATATTATTACTGGTGCACCTATCAACGGAGTCACGGCACCCAAAGGCAAAAGGCCGCTACTACCCGGCATCTGGCACACAATATTGCACAAAAGAGCCACAGCACCACCAAGTATTATGGTGGCTGGTATCAGATGATGGTGGCTGCTGCTGCGCATTGAAATACGGGCAATATGAGGCACGGCAAGGCCTATAAAAGCAACCGGACCGCAGAATGCTGTCACAACAGCAGCCAGAAGGCCGGTGACACACAATGCCGCACCACGCACTGCTTTTACGTTCACTCCAAGATTTATGGCATAAGCATCACCAAGCAACAACGCATTCAGAGGCTTTGACATTGAGAACGACACAAGCAAAAGCAATAGCACAACCGAAGCAAAGAAAGGCAACTGTTGCATTGTCACGCCACCGAAAGAGCCCATTCCCCAAACCATATATGAATGCACACCCTCGGCAGTGGAGAAATAGTTCAGCAGAGTTATTGCCGATGATGTTATGTAGCTGACAGCCACACCGGCTATCAACAGGAACATATTATTGCGCAAAAGTGTAGCAAGCAGCAAAATTATAGCAATGACAAAGAGCGCACCGGCAAAAGCTCCGCCAAGCACAGCAAAATAGCCGCCAAGACCGAACATAGACACACCACCAAGCAATAGCATCACAAGTGCCACACCAAGCCCGGCACCACTGTTTACGCCCAACACCTCAGGACCGGCAAGAGGATTACGGAAAAGAGTCTGCAGCAGCAGACCGGCAACAGAAATCGAAGCGCCGGCAAGCAACGCTGTCAGTGCCTGCGGCAGACGAGTCTCAAGCACAACAACACGCCACACATCACGCCGGCACTCACCACCGGTTACAATTGACAGCACCTCACTGCAAGGAATGTCTATACTTCCATACAGCAAATTTGCAGCAAACAGCAGAAGCAACAGCAACGCAGCCAAAGCATAGGCAAAAAAACTTCTGTCAACGCATCTTCTCATAATATTGCAGCGAGTAATCATTCAACAATCCGGGATGAAAAACAGCAACCAGCTCCTTCAACAACCTCTCGGGGTGAAAGGCGGTCTCCTCGAACAGATGCCTGTAGCGTGTATTGCAAGCATATACATTGCGCTGTTTGAAAGGCTTGAAATAGGAATATCCTGCAAAATCAGACATCAGAGAAGCGTACCCCTTGTCCGAAACAGAATTATACTTGAACAACCACACATCGGCGTCGGCAGCTTTGTCGAGCACCACCTCGTACGATAGTGGCACAGAGCCACTACCCTTGCAGTCGGAAAAGAGATAATCAGCACCTGCATCGGCATACATCCGCCCCATAGTGCTTTCACCACTGGGTACATACCAGGCAGAACTGCTTTTGAGTTCACACATCAATTTCGGACGATGCCTCACCGCTCTGGCCACCCCACTTAAAGTCTCGTATTCATTGCAAACAACCGAAAAAAGAGAATCGCTTTTGACACCAAGCCCAAACAAACGGCCATAGAAACGCATCCACTCGGCACAAGCAAGAGGAGAACCCTCCATATAATCGGCACAAAGGACAAGAGGAAAACCCATATTTTCGAGTTTGCCAAAACCGCCATTCTCATAGGGGAGGACAAAGATGGCATCGGGCGACACCTGCATTACAGCCTCGGCATCCACATTCAGCGAACTGCCGCAGTCAACGACACTCCCTGCCGCAAGCCTGTCTGAAATGGCTTCACAATAGAAATACCCGGCATCACATATACCTTTGACAGCCCCAGAGACACCAAACTCCTCAAGCAAGCCTGCGTGCACCCCCGAAAAGAGTATCACATCATCAAGCGGTGTACGCAACAACACGCCTGATGGCAAATTTTCAGGAAGTTCTGCCGCCGATGGCACAAGCAGATAGCGTTGCATTATCCTGCCGCCCCAGGGGTCTGATATATCAACGGCCGTATAACCTTCACACTCTACGATCGAAAGAAGCGAAGAGTAACGCATTGGCACAATCTCACCATCCAGCGGCGAAAAATGCTCCTTTGCGCCTCCGCAAGAGAACAGAAGCACAGTCAGAAATAAATAAATCTGTGTATTTTTGAGAAAACGCATCATTTCTCAGGCACCATTGCTGTTCATTACAGAGAGCTGCTGGCGAATACTCTCGGAATGTATGAGTTCGAAAATTTCACGCACCACATCTGCATCAATCCTGCCATTGGCACATTGTTTCACACAACGTTCCATTACCACATTGTAACGCAAAGGCTGAAAAACCATCAAACCCTTCTCGCGTTTGAGCTCTCCAATCTCCCTTGCAATCTCCATACGCTTTGACAACAGCCTCATCAACTCATTGTCAATCTCATCCATCTGCTCACGATATGACTGAAAATCGGCATTGTCGGCAACAGCGACACGGTGCACCAGTTTACTAAGAATAGCCATCAGTTCATCGGGTGTAACCTGTTGACGGGCATCGCTCAAGGCGCAGTAAGGGTTGCAATGTGTCTCAATCATCAAACCATCGAAATTCAAGTCCATAGCCTGCTGCGACAGAGTCAAAATGAGTTCACGTTTGCCGGCAATGTGGCTAGGGTCGCACAAGAGCGGCAAACCAGGAAGACGTCGGCGCAACTCGATAGGAAGTTGCCACTGCGGAGCATTGCGGAAACACTTTTCACCGTACGAGGAGAACCCTCTATGTATTGCACCAATCCGTGTCACACCGGCATTATTAAGACGCTCCATAGCTCCAATCCACAGTTCTATATCAGGATTTACAGGATTTTTCACAAACACAGGCACATCACAACCACGCAACGCATCGGCAACCTCCTGCACAGCAAACGGATTAGTGGTTGTACGAGCCCCCACCCACAAGATATCCACACCGGCTTCAAGAGCCTGTTCTACGTGCTCTGCAGTAGCCACCTCGGTAGTGACACACAACCCCAATTCCTTTTTCACCCTTGCCAACCAGGAGAGACCAACCTTGCCGACCCCTTCAAAACATCCGGGACGCGTTCGAGGTTTCCAGATACCGGCCCTAAAGATGCCAACTCCACGTTTTGAGAGTTCTGCGGCCACCTGCATTACCTGCTCTTCACTTTCGGCGCTGCAAGGACCGGCAATGACCACCGGTTGCCTGCCGGTGCTGAATATATCAATTTTATCTAAATTCATCTGTTGGCAATTTTCGTAAATAGATTACGCGCATTGGCAGTGGTTACAGAAGCCACCTCTTCTACAGGACAGCCATACACACCGGCCAAGAAATCCGCTATATAAGGAACATACGAGCTTTCGTTGCGCTTGCCACGCTTTGGCACGGGAGCAAGATATGGTGAATCGGTCTCAAGCAGCACCCTTTCAAGTGGCACAGACTTCAAGACATCGGGCAATGTTGATTTTTTATAGGTCACCACACCGCCAATACCCAAATAGAAGCCATCGAACGACAAAAGTTTGCGTGCTTCATCATCATTACCCGAGAAACAATGGAAAACGCCTGTAAGACCACGACCGCGATATTCGTTCATTATGGTATATAAATCGTCAAAGGCACTGCGTGAATGTATAGCCAATGGCAGAGCCGTTTCCAAAGCCCACTCAATCTGCCTGCGGAAAGCACTCCTCTGCATCTCTTTTTTCGTATCGTCCCAATAATAATCAAGCCCCACTTCACCTATTGCCACTATACGATTATCGCTCTTCAGGATATTGTACATCCTGTCGAGCACACAATTGTAGTCATCGCCAAGTTCCGTCGGATGAAGTCCAATCATTGGATAGCACACACCGGGAAAAGCATCGCACATAGCCATCAGCGACGGCAAACTCTCCTCGTTTATAGCCGGCAGACACAAAGCCCCGACGCCGGCATCCAATGCCCGTTGCACAGCAGCACTTCTGTCAACATCAAACTCGGCTGTAAAAAGATGGGTATGTGTATCAACAAGTTCAATCATCTGCCTGGTTGTTTTTTGCAGCCCTGTCGGGGCGATAGTAATATATCACGCCATATTCAGCGCACTTTTTTATGCGGGCATCACCGGTGAGCGAAGCGAAAGCCTTTTCCACCTCGCCCCAAATTTCATATATCAGTTCATCAACGTCAAAGCGCATATTCGAAATGTTTGCAAGCGCCTCGGCCGTTCTGCTCTGCAAAAAATGTTGCCTGTCGTACATCTCCTTGAAAAGTTCAAAGACCACCGACACGCGCCCCATTGTAGGATTGTATATTGGCACACCGCCCTCGGCTTGACGACGTTGCTCACCGGCTATTATCTTCTGCCCCCACTCCAGGACAGAAGCCTCGGAAAATAGATTTGGGACAGTATCCTCGTTCTCGGGCAATCCATAATAGGGACGCTTGTTGCGGGCAACCTCACCACGCATTATGCACATACTCAACACCTGAATAAAGTGTGACACATACATTCTTGCCTTCTTGAGCGCAGTCTCATACTGCTCATTGCCACGTTTGGAAGCCTGCTCGGTGACACAGCGCTTATAAACATCCACCTCGCGCGAAAAACGCTCAAGCAAATCCTTTGCACGGTGATAGGTGTTGTGTGTCAATACATTCGTAAAAACGCCACCGCTTACACTGCTGTTGACAGCAGCCTTCAATGCACGAATACGGGCTTGGTCTGTTTTAGGCAGTCGACGGTAAGGCATCCTTCTCTTTTTATTAAAGGTTACGGTTCAATATCGTATTGGCAAAATCCTTGAGCGCACTCTTTTTATCTTCGGCTACGGATATTGCATTGATATACGCATCACATTTTGCAAAAAGTTCACGTATGCGCATTTCACAAACCTCCCTAACCCCAAGTTCATTGTACAGTGCAGTGAACCACGCGATTTTCTCTTGAGCATCGTAATTCTCCTTTTCCATCCACGCCTTTATCTCGGCAAGCTGTGCCGGCGAAGCCAGGTTCATTGCTGTTATCAGAAGGAAAGTCTTCTTGTTGCAACAGATATCACCACCGATTTTCTTTCCGAAAAGTTTCTCGTCGGCATATACATCAAGAAGGTCGTCCTGCAACTGGAAAGCCAAACCTATTGTCTCGCCATACTTGTAGAGATTGTTTTGGTCCTCCTCACTTGCACCGGCCAATATGGCGCCCAATTTGAGAGAAGCAGCAAGAAGTACAGAGGTTTTGAGACGTATCATCTCCATATACTCCTCCTCGGCGACATTGTCACGTTTCTCAAAGTCAAGGTCATACTGCTGTCCGTCGCCAATCTCCTTTGCTGTCTCTGTAAACAGAGCCAGCATTGCCGGCAACTTATCTGCTGGAACTTTTGAAAGGAACTCGTATGCAAGTACAAACATAGTATCGCCCGAAAGTATCGCAGCCGTATCGCCCCACTTTGCACAAACGGTTGGCTTTCCACGGCGTATCAACGCCCTGTCCATAACATCGTCGTGTATAAGCGTATAGTTGTGATATGTCTCCACCGCCACTGCCGGATATAGTGCCTCACGCACACACTCCTTATACATATTATAGGCCAAGAGGAACAACACCGGGCGCACACGTTTGCCACCCTGCTCCAGGGTGTAACGTACCGGGGCATACAGTTCTCGTGGTTCACGTTCAAACTCAAGTTTGTCTATAAACTCATTTACAATATTCCTTAAATCGTCCCAAGTATACATATTGTTTTCCATTTATTAAAAAAAGAGGCTGCATCGCGCAGCCTCTTTTTTTATATTGTTATCAAATTTTACTGCAAACGGAAGTTAACCGGCAATACAAATTTCACACGCACAGCCTTACCCAACTGACGACCGGGCTTCCACTTTGGCATCGCCTCGATAACGCGGATAGCCTCCTTGTCAAGGTAGATGTCACCCGAAGAGCGGATAACCTCTGTATCCTGGATAGAACCGTCGGTATTCACGGTAAACTTCACAAATGTCTTACCCTGCGAGTTGTTGTCACGTGACACACGCGGATACTTGATATTGTCCTTGAAATACTTCATCAACTCCTTCATACCGCCGGGGAACTCTGGCTGCTCCTCAACTACGTCAAAAATCTGCTCCTCTTCAACCTCGGGCTCCACGTAGATCACCTCGGTATCCTCAACGTCGGCATACTCGCTCATATCCTGAACCGATACAAGCTCCTGCTCGTCGATTTCCACCTCGTCCTCAACAACCTTAATAACGTCGACAATCTTCTTTGCCTGTGGTGGGGGAGGTATAACCTTCTTTTCAATTACCAATGGCGGAATTTCCTCCATCACAACAACGATGTCGTCCTTTGACTTACTCTTTGGAGCGGGTTGCTCCTCTTCATCCTGGAATGCTGTAAGCTCAAGACCTGCAAACAGCGTAGCAAGAGCAAACACAAAACCCAACAATAACCAGGTTGTACGGTTCTGCTCCAAATTAGCCTTAGTGCTCTTCTTTACTTCGAGCAATTCAGCGCCTTTAAAATCTTGATTTTTTCCTTTGTCCATTATCGTATTTGTTATATTTGCTAAGGTTACACTTTCTAACCGACAAAAATAAACAATATTTTTCAATACACACGACTTATTTCATCTTTTTTTTATTTTTAATACAATTTTCCAATAACCGGCACCAAACTGCGCACAAATCTTCACAATATTTAAATATATAAAAGGGATTTTACAGGCTTGCTACAGGAAAAGATAAAAAAAATCATTATCTTCGCAAACAAAATACCAATTATAGAAAACCATTTAAAGACAGTAAACAAGTGAAGACAATAAAATCCATAATCATAATACTGTTGCTTTTCCCCTTGACGATAAAGGCGCAAGGCGGAGAGAGTGCATTCAATTTTTTAAGATTGCCCTATTCGTCACGTGCAGCCGGATTAGGAGGCTACAACATTTCAATCACCGATGACGACCTTTCAATGTCAATGCACAACCCGGCTTTGCTCATCAACGTATCGGACAAGACCATCGACCTCTCTTTTATGACATATATGAGTGGCAGCAAGATTGCAGGAGCGGCTTTCAACAAGAGTTTCGGGAAGCGTTCGGCCGGAGCAGTTGCCGCACGATATGTCGACTATGGAATGTTTGACGGATACACCCAGGACAACATCTTCACCGGAACATTCCGTGCTATGGACTTTGAGTTGGACCTTATGTACTGCTACCTGCTTGGCGAACATTGGAGTGGCGGTGCATCGGGCAAGTTCGTATATTCACAATACGGCACACTCAACTCACTTGCCATTGGTGTCGACCTCGGTCTGAACTACTACAACCCCGACTCTGAATTCTCGGCGTCACTGGTATTCAAGAACCTCGGTGGACAGGTTAAGGCATTTGAGGACAAGCACGAGTTGATGCCTATAGACATACAACTTGGTTTTACCAAGCGACTCTCTCACGCTCCTATATACATCTCGGCAACCCTTGTCGACCTGCTCCGATGGAAGTCGACCAGTTTTTACAATGCCGATGGTAGCAAAGACAATTTCGGAAAATTGCTTCTCAAGCATATAGTTTTGGGAGCAGACATCCTTATTGGCAAGAATTTCTATGCCTCAGTAGGTTATAACTATAGAATAAGCCGAGAGCTCTCTACCGACAAGGGGCTCACAGGACTCAGCCTCGGAGCCGGCCTGCATATAAAGAAGGTGAAGTTCGGTGCCTCATTCAGCAAACTGCACGTATCATCATCTTCACTCCTCTTTAATATAGCCTACTCAATCTGATAAAACACACGACAAACAATGAAAAAAATAATCATAGCAATCGACGGCTTCTCATCGTGCGGCAAAAGCACGATGGCAAAAGCCCTTGCACGAAATATCGGCTATCTATACTTTGACAGCGGTGCAATGTACCGCGCCGTAGCACTCTACTGTATGCAGAACGGTCTCATCAGCGACAAGAAGATTGACACCGAGACGCTGCACAGCAGAATGAAGGATATACACATCACCTTTGAGGCCGACCCTGAAACGAGAAACTCACTGACATTCTTGAACGGCGTGAACGTTGAACACGAGATACGCTCACTCGAAGTGTCGCAGATTGTCAGCCAGGTTGCAGCACTCGACTTTGTACGTAGCGAGATGATTGAGCAGCAACGCGCAATGGGAGAAAAGAAAGGTATTGTTATGGATGGCCGCGACATTGGTACAACAGTATTCCCAAATGCCGAAATGAAAATTTTTGTCACAGCATCGGCACAGGTACGCGCCCAGCGTCGCTACGACGAACTCACAGCCCGTGGCGACAACGCCGACTTCCAGGAAATCCTTGACAACGTACTCCAGCGCGACCACATTGACCAGACGCGAGAAGTCAGCCCCTTGAGGCAGGCCGACGACGCCCTGTTGCTCGACAACAGCAATATGACACGTGAAGAACAGATGGAATGGCTCATTGAAAAATTCAATAATATTACAAAGTAATGCTCAACATTGAGATTGACGAACACTCAGGGTTCTGTTTCGGCGTAACGACAGCTATCAAAAAGGCCGAAGAGGAACTGCAAAAAGGCGAGAAACTCTATTGCCTTGGAGACATTGTGCACAACCGCATAGAGTGTGACAGACTCGAAAAACTGGGACTAATAACCATAAACTATGAGGAGTTCTGCAAGTTACACAATGCAAAAGTGCTCTTCAGAGCACACGGAGAGCCACCGACAACATACGAGATTGCCCAGAAGAACAACCTCGAGATAATTGATGCCACCTGCCCTGTTGTGCTTAAACTACAGCAACGTATAAAAAAGAAGTGGCAGGAGACGAGCGATGACAACAGCCAGATAATCATCTACGGCCAATCAGGACACGCCGAGGTTCTTGGCCTTGTCGGACAGACTCACGGCACAGCCACAGTCATTGAAAAAAGTTCACAAATAAGCCAGTTGGCAAAGGAAAAGGATACATATATCTATTCCCAAACGACAAAATCACTCGAAGGCTACAAACAAGTTGTTAGCGAAATAAAGAAACATATAAACCCCGACAAGCAGTGCGAGTCATTCAACACCGTATGCGGACAGGTAGCCAACCGTCTTGACGGCATAGGCAAATTTGCACAGTCGCACGAACTCATACTCTTTGTTTGTGGCAAAAAAAGTTCTAACGGACGAATACTCTTTGACGAGTGCAAAAAGATGAACCCCAACTCCTATCAGATAGAAAGCCCCGATGACATTGACCTCAGCATCACCAAAGGAGTGAAGTCTATAGGCATTTGCGGTGCAACATCAACCCCCAAATGGCTGATGGAAAATTGCAGACAAGCTATAATCAACTATAACAACAAATAATATGAAAAACAAAATTCAATGCGTTGGCATCTTGACATCGGGAGGAGACGCACCTGGAATGAATGCAGCAATCCGCGCCGTCACACGTGCCTGCATATACCACGGCATCAAAGTCAAAGCCATCTACCGTGGCTACAAAGGACTGATAACCGGTGAAATTAAAGAGTTCAAGACCGAAAACGTAAGTAACATCATCCAACGAGGAGGTACAATCCTGAAGACAAGCCGTTGCGACGAGTTCAAGACCGAAGAGGGACGTGCAAAGGCATACGAAACCTTGCAGAAAGAGGGTATCAACGCCCTTGTTGTCATTGGTGGCGACGGTTCTATCACAGGTGCATACAACCTTGCACGCGAGTTCGACATTCCTTGCATTGCCCTTCCCGGTACTATTGACAACGACCTTTACGGAACAGACACAACAATCGGTTACGACACAGCGCTCAACACCATTATGGAGTGCGTCGACAAGATACGCGATACAGCATCATCACACGAACGCCTGTTCATCGTAGAGGTTATGGGACGCGATGCCGGTTTCCTTGCCCTTAACGGTACAATAGCAACAGGAGCCGAGGCGTGTGTGTTGCCCGAGGTCGACCCCGAGTTCGAAAAGATAAACCAGTTCATCGCCAACGGTCTGCGCCGCACAAAGAGCAGTAGCATTGTGCTCTTTGCCGAAGGCCGTGAAAAAGACTACAATATTATGGAAGTTGCCGAAGGAATGCGACAGCGTTTCCCCGAGCTTGACGTACGCGTATCAATCCTCGGCTATCTGCAGCGCGGTGGAAGCCCAACAGCCAACGACCGCATCCTTGCAAGCCGTCTGGGTGTTGCAGCCGTGGACGCACTGCTTGAAGGCCAGCGCAATGTAATGGTAGGCTTGAGGAACAATGAGATTGTCTACATCCCATTCACAAAAGCAATCAAGGACGACAAACCCATCGACAGGGACACCATACGAGCACAAGAGATTCTTGCATCTTAATTGCAAAGAGCGCAATATACAGATAATGGAGAGCTGTGGCTCTCCATTATCTGTATATTACAACATCCATCTTCACATCGTGGGGTTCTGCAGGTATTTCATCCACCAGCTGCTCCCGGTAGCACACCCCTATCTTCAGTGCCGAGAAGCCGTCTTGCGAAAGATACCTGTCATAAAAGCCCTTTCCACGCCCCATACGAACCCCCTCTTTTGTAAAGGCCACACCCGGAATAACCATAACATCTATTTCGCTTGCCGTTACAAGACACCCCCACTGCGGTTCGTTGATGCCATAAGAGCCTGTAGCCATAGCCTCCTTGTCGTAACGATAAAAATTCATAACATCACCCTCAACACGCGGCAGCACCACAGAGAGCGAGGCCGAGAGTTGTTCCACTAATGGACACAACTGCGGTTCATCGCCCAGAGGAGAAAACAGCGCAACCACCTTGGCACCACTCACAGCAAAAAGCCTTTTCAACTCCTCACACATCAGCGAGGAGCGCACCCGGGCCGTTGCAAAATCAATCCCTGCAATTTTCTCGCGTACAACGCGTCGCAACGTTTTTTTATCCAACATTGACACCTCTCTCTTTGTCATAAAACTCAAGCACTTTATTAGCAGCCGCAAACGACGTTATCTTGCCTTGAAGCAGCAACTGTTCATAACGGGAAAGATATTCGTGCACCCCGTCGGTATTATAGAAATTTGCTTTCAGTTGCTCATCAATGGCCTCGTACATCCAATAGCGCTGCTGTGAGAGACGACGTTCATCAAAAAAACCATTAGCCTTCACCTTGACAATATAATCATCAATCATTGCCCACACCCTGTCGATGTTCAAGTCATAGAATCCGGAGTAGGTCTGCACCTCGGGACGCAAGCCGCTTGCAGGCAAAGGGAACAGTTGTAGGGCATTCTTGTAATGCACCGCCGCACGACGCGCCTCCTCCACATTATCACCGTCGGCCTTGTTGACAACAATACCATCAGCCATCTCCATTATGCCACGCTTTATGCCCTGCAGTTCATCACCGGCACCGGCAATCTGTATGAGCAGAAAGAAATCCACCATCGAATATACAGCAGTTTCGCTCTGTCCCACTCCAACAGTCTCAACAAAGATATTATCATAACCGGCAGCCTCGCACAGAATTATTGCTTCGCGTGTCTTGCGCGCCACGCCTCCGAGTGAGCCGGCCGAAGCACTTGGACGAATGAAAGCACGCGGATGCGACGACAAACGCTCCATTCGTGTCTTGTCACCCAATATACTACCCTTGCTGCGTTCACTGCTGGGGTCAACAGCAAGCACTGCCAATTTCGCATCACTATTGGAAAGCAGATACATACCGAAGGCATCTATAGAGGTACTTTTTCCTGCGCCCGGAACACCTGTTATACCCACACGCAACGACTTGCCCGAGTGTGGCAGACACCTCTCAACCACCTCCTGAGCCATAGCCTGATGTTCGGGTAACAGACTTTCAAGCAAAGTTACAGCACGACTAAGCACTGTAACATCACCTCGCAAGATACCATCCACATAATCGTTCACCGACAATTGCGCCGCCCTTTTGCGCCGCATTGTCGAGAGATAGGGGTTTATAGTACCCATAGCCTCTACACCGTCATTTACCTTCAAGCCCTTATATACCTCACTATTTTCGGGATGTTCCATACAAAAGATATTTCAACAAATGCGAAGATAACAAATAAGATGGGTAAAAACAACAGAGCCGCCTAAAAAGGCGGCTCCGGCAGTCATTATCATTAATAAATATAAAGACTATTATCTGTTCAAAGCAAAGCTGTTGTTCATATACAAACGGCTCATATTGATACCCTCTGCATCAAGAGTCACATCCATAACTTCACCGTTCATAAGGAACAACTGCGCATTGTTCTCGTCAACCAACTTGATGAGTTCTGTTGTCTGATTGTTGTACTCGGCACTCCAAACCTGAGCCTCCTCGTCAAACACAATATTCATTGAAGAGATACCATCAGTCAAGTTGTAACCATTCTCCATTGCAGTAATCTCAATGTTCTGTCCTTCGCTGTTCTTGACAATCTTCTTCTCACCGACATTTGCAATTGCAGATTTACCGGTCCAGAACTCAATAGAGTTAAGAACAACCATATCAACAAACTGAGAAATCTGATAAACTGGAACAATATGCATTGCTATGAAAACAAGTTCATTTACCCATTTGTTAGCAAGTCCCTCATTCCAATCCTTGATTTTGTTAGTCAAGCGGAAAGAACCGATACAAGAAGAGAACAACATAGTCGCACAAAGCAACAAAACCGAAAGTCTGAATGTCTTTTTCATAATTATATAATTTATGTTAGTAATATCAGCGATGGTACCTCTCCCCTATCGCCCGACTTCGCAAATTTATTATTTTTTCATTAAAAAAAACATTTTTTGCATTATTTTTAGCCATAAGAGTGAAAAAAAGTTTGGCATAATCAAAAATGAGCGACATTTTAGCACATATACGTTAAAAAGCGCCCAAATTTGGGCGCTTTTTAACGTATAAGAATAATGTATCAAGCATTATTATAGAACTCCATTCACCACAAGCGCCTTCACAAGTGAATAGAATTTCTCAACAGTAGGAATCTCCACACGCTCTGTTGGAGAGTGAGGCGACATCAAAGTCGGACCAAACGAAACCATATCCATCTTTGGATAATTGGTTGAGATTATACCACACTCCAAACCTGCGTGGATGACACGAACATCCGGCATCTTGCCGAACATATCGTTATATGCATTCTTCAACGCAGCCAACAGAGGCGAATTCACGTTGGGCTGCCAGCCACTGTAACCGCCGCTGAGTTCAACCTTCATACCGGCCATTGCAAAGCAACTTGAGAGCTGCAATGCAAGGAACTCCTTCATTGTATCGCAAGAGCTGCGTGCAAGGATGTTGATTTCGGCCTTGCCCTCGCCAATCTTCACAATAGAGAGGTTGCTCGATGTCTCTACAGTATCGGGGATTGTAGGGATGAAACGCAGAACACCATCGTGGCAAGCAAGGATAACATCGACAAGATTGTCCTGAATCTCCTGCGGCACAACAGTCTCGGGCATCTCTGTTTCGGTAACAGTTATTGTGATACCCTCTTCTATTGTTGCATACTCACTGTTGTAGAGAGCCTCGTATTTTGCAGCAATCTCCTTGAGTTCGTCAATAGCCTCCTCGGGCAGTGTGAGCACAACCTCGCAACTTGCGGGGATTGCATTACGCATATTGCCACCGTTCCAGCTTGCAAGCACCACAGCAAGTTCATCCATAGCCTCACGCACAAAACGTGCCATAAGCTTGTTTGCATTACCACGGCCGGCATTGATTTCAAGACCCGAGTGACCGCCACGCAAGCCCTTGAGCTGCACACGCACCGCAACGTCGGCATCATCACTCTCCTCGTCCATAAACTCCATAGACGCAGAAATATCAAGACCACCGGCACAACCGATGTAGAGCACGCCCTCTTCCTCTGAGTCAAGGTTCAACAAAATCTCTCCCTCGAGTTCACCGCCTTTCAGGCCGAAAGCACCATACATACCGGTCTCTTCATCGGCTGTAATAAGCGCCTCGAGCGGACCGTGCTGCAACGATGCATCCTCCATAATTGCCATAATGGCAGCAACACCAAGGCCATTGTCGGCACCAAGAGTTGTATTGTCGGCATAGAGCCAATCACCCTTCACCACAGTTGTGATGGGGTCGTTTACAAAATCGTGCTTGCTGTCGGGAGTCTTCTGTGGCACCATATCCATATGCGCCTGCAAGATAATACCCTTGCGGCCCTCAAGACCGGGAGTAGCCGGTTTGCGCATAATGATGTTACCGGCCTCATCCTGCCAGGTCTCTACATTTATACTCTTTCCAAAATCAAGCAGATATTTCTGGATTTTCTCAAGGTGTCCCGATGGGCGAGGCACCTGTGTCAACGCCTCGAAGTGCTTCCACACCTCACGTGGCTGTAAATCTTTAATTGTCATTGCCATAAGTTATTAAAGGTTAATTATATATACAATATTTACATATTTACATTTTCACTCTCAAACGTCTCAACTGCAGCGCTGCAATTCCATATAAACCCAATATGGCCACAAGCAGTGTCTGGGTGCTATGTACTATCAACGCAAAAACCTGGGCATCTGTTGTTGAAACACCATAAAGCAACATAATGCTTATTATGACATAGTGCCAGGGGCCTGCCCCGTTAGGCGTTGGCACAATCACTGCAATACTGCCACCGACGAACAGCAACAATGCCGTTGCCACCGACAAACCGCTGCTGAAGCCAAAGCAGTAGAAACAGAGATAGAACTGCATAAAATAGCAAAACCATATACCGACAGTCTCGGCCAGGAACAGACGTCCGTTATCCATTTTGCGCAAAGATAGAAGCCCCTCAATGAAACGGGAAGCAAAAGACTTTATTCTTTTCCAAACCGACAATCTGCGCAGCAGCAAAAAGAGCAAAACCGACATAGCCACCAACGACAGCAGGGCCACGAACACCCCTTTGGGCGTTGAGAGTATCTCGGCACCGGGCATCTTCATCCCCGTCTCACCTACGAATGCGCAGAACACCGGCCACTGCACAGCAACAGCCAGCAATGTGATAATCAGCACCATCAAGGTATCTATCATTCTCTCCATCACCAACGTTCCCAATGCGTGCGCAAAAGGAACGTGTTCATATCTCTCAAGAATAACACAGCGCGACACCTCACCCACACGCGGCAACACCAGATTCGCGGCGTATGCCACATAAACCGAGTCTACACAAGTGGCCGCCGAGGGATTGTAACCCAAAGGGGCAAGTGTAAGTTTCCAACGCCATCCCCTGATAACGTGCCCCATTATGCCAAAGAAAACCGACAGCGCAAACCACGCAAGGTTCATATCCTTGAGCTCATTCCAAAGTTGCGAAAAGTCAAAATCATTGTACACCATATACAAGATGAAAGCACCCAACAGAATGGGCAGCGCTGTTTTTAGTGTATAATTTAAAATCTTTTTCACAACTTTAGAAACATTTTTAATTGTTTTCGTTACCTTTGCAACACAGCAATGGGCAACATTGCAAAGATAATGTAATTATTAAAGAAACACGGCTTTTTTTAGAATTTGTTTCAATCAAAGCCCTTTGTCTTGGGATTTGCCGGACATTTTTCAAGCATACAAAAAAAAAAGCAAGCTGCAATGAAAGAAGTTACCGCAAAAAAAAGGTTAGGACAACATTTCCTCATAGATTTGTCCATTGCAAAAAGAATTGCAGATACCGTTGACGTTTGTCCCGGCATCCCGGTCCTGGAGGTTGGTCCGGGAATGGGCGTACTCACCCGTTTTCTGCTTGAGAAGCCCCACGCGTTGAAGGTTGTTGAAATTGACGAAGAGTCGGTTGCATACCTTTGTAACAACCTGCCACAGTTGCAGGAGGAGAACATCATCCCCGACGATTTCCTCAAGATGCACCTCGACCGTCTGTTCGGTGGCGAACAATTTATGCTCACCGGAAATTATCCTTATAACATTTCGAGCCAGATATTCTTCAAGATGCTCGACTACAAGGAGTTCATTCCATACTGTAGCGGAATGATACAGAAAGAGGTGGGTGAGCGCCTTGCTGCCAAGCCCGGCACAAAAGCATACGGTATACTGAGCATCTTCATACAACTGTGGTACGATGTCGAATACCTTTTCACCGTTGACGAGAATGTGTTCTCGCCCCCTCCAAAGGTAAAAAGTGCCGTAGTATTGATGAGGCGCAACAGCCGCACAGAACTGGAGTGCAACGAGGATTTGTTCCGCAAGATTGTAAAAGGGACATTCAACCAAAGACGCAAGAAACTGCGTAACTCCATACAACAGATTGTCGGCAAGGAGTCGCCACTGCTGAGTGACCCCGTTCTTGACAAGCGCCCCGAACAATTGTCGATAGAAGACTTTATAGAACTGACAAACAAAGTTGAACGAGATTTGGCATAAAAGCTGAGATTTATGACACAGGAATTCGTAAACCACATAAAGGAGCTGATAGAGAAAAAAGACTCCGTGCTGTTGCAGGAGTCCGTTTCAAGACTGCACCCAGCCGATATTGCCGAGATATGCCTTGAACTCACCACAGAACAGGCGCGTTTCCTCTACCGCCAACTCGACAACGAGACAGCAGCCGACGCCCTCATAGAGATGGACGAAGACCTGCGTAACGACCTCCTTGAAGAGCTCCCCTCCGAAGCCATTGCCAAGCGTTTCGTCAACTATATGGACACTGACGACGCCGTAGAGATTATCCGTGATATGGACGAGGAGAAACAGGAGGAGGTGCTCTCCAACATCCAGGATATTGAACTCGCCGGTGACATCGTCGACCTGTTGCAGTATGACGAGGACACGGCCGGTGGTCTTATGAGTACCGAGATGGTTGTCGTCAACAGCAACTGGAGTATGCCCGAGTGCCTGAAAGAGATGCGTCAGCAGGCCGAGGAACTTGACGACATATACTATATTTACGTTGTGGACGACGACGAGCGTCTTTGCGGCCTCTTCCCGCTTAAAAAGATGATAACCAGCCCATCTGTGTCAAAAGTAAAGCACGTGATGGACACAAAAATCATCAGCGTAGACGTTGACACCCCAATCGACGAGGTTACAATGCTCATTGAGAAGTACAACCTTGTGGCAATACCGGTTGTCGATAAAATCAACCGCCTGGTGGGCCAGATTACCGTCGACGACATTATGGACGAGGTACGTGAACAGACCGAGCACGACCAACAGCTCACCGCCGGTCTTACCCAGGATGTGGAGACCAGCGACAGCGTGTTCGTGCAGTCAAAGGCACGCTTGCCGTGGCTAATCATCGGTATGTTGGGAGGTATCGGTTCGTCACTGCTGCTCAACTGTTTCACCAACACACTGGGCAACCACCCCGAGATGGCACTCTTCATTCCACTGCTTGCCGGAATGGGAGGAAATGTAGGCACACAGTCATCGGCCATAGCCGTGCAGGGACTTGCCAACAACTCACTGAACCCCAAGCACATTTTCAAGCATATTCTCAAGGAGATGGTCGTGGCCATAATAAACGCGACAATTCTGTCACTTATGGTCTACGTCTACAACTTCTTTATGTATGGAGCAGTAGACATTGTCACCCTTGCTGTTCCACTGAGCCTTTTTGTGGTAGTGCTCTTTGCCTCCGGGTTCGGAACCTTTATCCCTATGGTACTCGAGAGAATAAACATAAACCCGGCGGTTGCCACAGGACCGTTCATACAGATTATAAACGACCTCAGCGGTATGACATTCTATATGATAATATCAATGTTGCTGAGCCAAATAATGTCATAACAATACAATGAAAAAACACAACCCCATTGCATTAATAGCCACCATTGTGGCATTATTGCTTTTTACTCCCTGCACATCAACGGCGCAGATAACAGAATTCAACGAGTGGCTCAAAGCTCCAAACGGCGAACTCACCAATCAAAAATTTGCAAACAAGGCACTCGGCAAGGCCGACTGTGACGAAGCGGCATACATCATCGACTCACTTTGGCTCAGAAAAAGCGCCGAAGAGCTCGGTAACCAATGGAAACGTATGACAATCTCGCACGACTCGATAAAACTTGCCTGTGCTTGCCGCGTGTTCGGCGTCACCCCAAGGGACGGCCACAGCCTCTACATATCAATGCACGGCGGCGGAAATTGCCCCAAAGAGGTCAACGACGAGCAGTGGTATAACCAGATTTACCTCTATGAGCCGTTCGAAGGAGTATATGTTGCCCCACGCGCACCCTGGAACACATCCGACCTGTGGCATCGCAAAGGACTCGACGAGTTGCTCGAGGATGTCATCAGAGCCTGTGTCGTATTCGAGGGCGTAAACCCCAATAAGGTCTATCTGCTTGGCTATTCGGCCGGTGGAGACGGAGTTTGGCGTGTTGCACCCCGAATGGCCGACAAATGGGCAGCAGCGTCAATGATGGCAGGCCACCCGGGAGAGTCGTCACAGGTAAACCTGATGAACACCCCCTATATGATTTGGATGGGCGAGAACGACCACTACTACAACCGCAACACATTGGCAAAGGAGAAAGCACTGGTAATGGACTCGCTCAGCGCAGCCCACCCCGGCAAATACATACACAGCAGCCACATTCTAAAGGACAAAGGACACTGGATGGAACAGGCCGACACTGCCGCACTCAGCTGGATGGCGCAATACCGCCGCATCCCCTACCCCAAGCAGATAGTATGGCGACAGGAGCTTGTGACACGCGAACATTTCTATTGGCTCACAGCCCCGGGCAGCGAAGTAGAACAGGGAAAGACCGTCATTGCAAACATCGACGGCAACAACATAAACATCGAGCATTGCGACTACAGCAAGCTCACCATCTACCTCAACGACCGCCTTGTCAACCTCGACAAGAAGGTCACCATCCGTTATAAAGGAAAGAAGGTTGCGCGCGTGAAGCCACGCCGCACAATAGCCAACCTGCACCGTAGCCTCAACCTGCGCAACGACCGCAGCTACGCATTCCCCTGCATAATCGATGTGGAATTGGAATAATGACAAAAAAGGCATTAAGGGCTAAAAAACCCACAAAAACCTTTTTTTCTTGAAAATTTAAACCAATTCTTAAAATATCCATTATATTTGCAGAAACTGAAGAGAAACATTGATGGCTTTTCGTTGAAAAATGAAGAGCCGCAATGTTTTTTACATTGCATTTTATAAACCTATAAATTAAAAAACAATGAGCGAAAGTATCAAATCGAATGTACAGCCACAAGAGCTGAACATTACGAGTACTCCTGATGAGGCTGTCAACGCCGCTACGACTGAGTTTACAGAGCAGAACAGCATCAACGAGGAGACTCCGCAAGTGCCAACAGAAGATGCAGTAAACGAAACAGCTGTTGCAAGACCGGCTAGCCGTCAGGAAATCATCGAACGTCTCCAGGCTATAGCCCAGAGCGACGATGCGCTCAACAGCAAAGCCGAGATTGAATCCCTAAAGGTGCAATTCTATCGTATGCGTACAGCCGAAATAGAGACAGCCCTCAAGGAGCACATAGCCAATGGAGGCGAAGAAGCACTCTTTGTTCCACAACCCGACGAGCTCGAAGAGACATTCAAGCAACACCTGGGCCAGATAAAGGCAAAGCGCAATGCTTGGTTGGCAGCACAGGAAAAAGAGATGCAGGAAAACTATGAGAAGAAACAGCAACTGCTCGAGCAACTGCAAGCGCTTGTAGAAAAGGCAGCACAAGGCACCCCCGAAGTAAACGAATTCCGTGCACTGCAAACAGCGTGGAAAGAGATAAAGAATGTTCCACAGAGCCAGGTTGCCCCACTTTGGAAACAATATCAGTTGCTTGGCGAACAATTCTATGACGTGCTCAAGATAAACAGCGAGTTCCGCGAGTACGACTTCAAGAAGAACCTCGAGACAAAGACAATGCT
Organism: Bacteroidaceae bacterium; assembly: GCA_017546505.1. Taxonomy (GTDB): domain Bacteria; phylum Bacteroidota; class Bacteroidia; order Bacteroidales; family Bacteroidaceae; genus HGM04593. The sequence continues at coordinate 31,557 of JAFYWV010000031.1, read as the reverse complement.
CTGCACACAGGCCGAAGCACTTGCTGAGGAGACAGATGTCATCAGCGCATTCCGTCAGTTGCAGCAACTGCACAACGAGTTCCGCGAGACAGGCCCTGTAGCCCCCGATTTGCGCGAGGAGGTATGGAATCGTTTCAAGGCCGCATCAACAATCATCAACCGTCGCCACCAGGAGCACTTCGAGGCAAAGAAAGAGAAGGAGCAAGAGAACCTTGATAAAAAGACCGCCATCTGCGAGGAGATAGAACAGATGGATTTTGCAGCGCTCACCACCTATCAGGCCTGGAACAACGCAACACAGCAAATCCTCGACTTGCAGGCAAAATGGAAAGAGATTGGCTTTGCGCCACAGAAGATGAACCTGAAGATTTTCGAGCGATTCCGCACAGCGTGCGACCACTTCTTCGTTCAAAAGAGCGAGTTCTTCAAGGAGACAAAGAACACACAGAGCAAGAACCTTGAACGCAAGAAAGAGCTTTGCGAGCAGGCCGAGGCGCTCAAAGACAGCGAGGACTGGAAAGCAACGGCAGAAAAACTCACCAAGCTACAGAAAGAGTGGAAAGAGATTGGAACCGTATCACAGAAACACTCCGAGGCATTGTGGAAACGCTTTGTCAGCGCCTGTGACTACTTCTTCGAGCGCCGCAACAGCGCAACATCGTCACAGCGCACAGTAGAACAAGAAAACCTGAAACTAAAGCGCCAGGTAATCGAGAAAATCAACGCCATCGACACCACCCTGCCGGCCGGCGAACAGACGAAACAGCTCCAGGCCCTTGCACAAGAGTGGAACAGCATCGGTTTTGTACCCTTCAAGGAGAAAGACAAACTCTATAAAGAGTACCGCGAGGCAAGCAATGCACTATATGAAAAGTTGCACATCAATGCCAACGAACGCAAGCTCGCCAACTTCCGCAACAACATAGGCAAAGGCGCAGGCAGCCTGCAGCGTGAACGCGACCACCTCATCCGCCAGTACGAGGCAATGAAAAACGAGATAGCCACATACGAGAACAACATAGGCTTCCTTAGCGTATCCAACAAGAAAGGCGCAAGCCTTGTCGACGTAATGCGCCAGAAGGTTGAGAAACTCAAGCTCGACGCAAAGGTAATCCTTGAAAAGATACACCTTGTTGAAGATGAGATAGAAAAAGAGGCAAAGTAAAACAAAGCCTTTAGAACATAACCACTCGCTCCACGCTGTTTGACAGCGTGGAGCGGGTGGTTTATATACAAAACAATAACGGACATATACAAAAAAAGGCGAAGCTTACGCCCCACCTTGAATGTTTTCACAACGGAATAATCCTTATTGTGATGCAATGCGCTCGTTAACTTGGAGGTGTATTTGATATTTCAAAGATACTAAAAAGAGCAAATCAAGTTATACAACTATAGTTTTTCAACAAAAAAGGTGCGTTTTCCTATAAACGGGCCATTTCCCTGTAGCAGCCTCAAAAAGTAGACAAGATGGGTTACAATTTGATGAAACCGAATATTCGTCTTATTTTTGCAGATGTAATAAAATGATTGTAAAAGATTTCCGTTATGAACACTATATGGATTGTGATGCCTATACTGATTGTATTGATGTTCCTGTTGGGCATTGACCTTAACAGAGAGGCTTTCGCAAATGTTGCAAGGCAGCCCAAAGCGGTGCTGCTGGGACTTGTCGGGCAGGTTATTCTTCTGCCGCTGATAGCTTTTTCGGTGGCGTGGCTACTGAAGCTGCCGCCTGTCTATTTTATGGGTCTGGTGCTTGTGGCGTGTTGCCCGGGTGGCAGTTCGTCCAATGTCTTTTCAATGTTGGCCAAAGGAGATGTAGCACTCTCTGTAACCCTTACTGCAGCAAGCAGCATTATCACACTGTTTACCTTGCCGGTGATAATGGCTTTTGTTGCCGAATTTGTATCAAGCAGCAACGGCTGTGATATACACCTGCCCATCGGCAAACTTTTTATGCAGAACATTGTATTGCTGTTTGTTCCGTTATTGGCAGGCAGTATATTCCGTAGAATAAGGCCTAATGCGGCAAGAAAAGTTGCGAAGGTGCTTGGCAAATTGGCGTTCCCGGCATTGATGACACTGGCAACGGTATTTTTCCTGCAATATTGGCGAGAGATTGTTGACAATTTCACCATTCTTGGTCTATCGGGTGCATTGCTCATTCTGCTTGCGATGTTGTGCAGTGGTGGATTATCGCGCATAGGTGGTTCAAGCGCAGCCATCAGACGCACAATTGTCATTGAGGTTGGAATGCAGAATGCGGCACAGGCCATTGCCATTGCATCATCACCATTTATTTTCAACAGCGGCGAGATGGCTCTGCCGGCTATAATATACGCCCTGCTGATGAATATTATTCTGCTTATATACGTATATTGCATAAGACAAAAAGAAGAGCACAAGCCAAACACCCCGCAAAGATGAAAAAGTGGATTGAAGCAATGCGTTTGAGAACGCTGCCGGTGAGCCTTGCCGGCGTTATTTGCGGCACCGGATGTGCCTTGCTACAGGGCTCATTCAATGCCGTTGTGGCATTACTGTGTGTGTTGTTTGCAGGGTTGGCACAGATTGCTTCGAATTTCGGGAATGAGTACTATGATTACAAGAACGGCATCGACAAGAAGGGGCGCGAGGGTTTCCGCCGTGGAGTTACCGAAGGAGATATTTCTCCCCTTGCAATGAAACGTGCCACATATACGACACTTATGGTTGCGGCAACTATTGGTTGCACAATGCTGTTCTTTGGTCCTTGGTGGCTTATCTTCGTTGGTGCTACTATTGCGCTGTTTGCGCTGGGATACAGCGCAGGCCCTTACCCTCTATCACACCACGGATTGGGTGATGTTGCTGTAATCATATTCTTTGGAATTGTCCCTGTCACATTCACCTGTTACTTACAAACAGGAACGTTCGACCACTGTACGCTACTCACATCGCTTGCCGTGGGGTTACTTGCAGCCAACGTACTCGTTGTGAACAACTATAGGGATATGGAGGACGACAAGGCTGTGAACAAGAAGACCACAGTGGTTATCTTCGGGCGCAAGGTGATGGGTTGGTGCTATCTGCTATCGGGAGTGGTGGCAATGGCAGCAATGTTGCCGGTGTGGAGAATTCTGCACTGGTGGAGCGTGGCGGTGATTTTGACATATATAGTCCTACACTTGAAAAATTGGCTATGTCTCAAACACTCAAGTGGCGCAGCACTGAATCCCCTGCTTGGCAAGACCGCAGTAACATTGCTTCTCTTTTCGCTGATGTTTTTGATTGCAGCCATAGCAAAATAAAGGCGAGTTCACTTGTATTACGCTCGCTTAACCGTAGCTTTACGTTTAGACATTTTTCCTTATTCCAGCTCAACAACAGTTATTCCGGCACCGCCAAACTGCACGTGTTCGTCGTGAAATGTCCTAACAAACGGCATTGTACTCAAATACTGACGCACAAGGGTGCGCAGTATGCCGTTGCCTGTGCCGTGAAGAATGCGCAAGCGGTGTACATTGCAAACAACAGCATCGTCAAGGAAATAACCCACGGCCTGCACAGCCTCCTCGCCACGCATTCCGCGTATGTCGATATCTTCCTTGAAGTTAAGGCGTTTGTGATGCAGTTGCTCCTGTGTCTCACTTGAGAGGAACGATACCTTGCGCACCTCCTCCTTTGGAGCCTCGCTTGGTTGTAATCTGTCAATGGCAACTGTCGACTTTATTGCTCCAAAACGTACCACAGCCGAACTCTTTGATAACGACATCACCTCGCCAATAGCCTGTTGCCCGGTTATGCGCACATACATACCGGCTGTTATCTGTGGTTTCTTTGGCTCGGGCTGCAACTGTTTTTTATCAGCACCAACTGGGGTATTGCCGTTCTTCTGCTGCTTGCCGTTTTTCTTGCGCTCCTGACGTGCCAAAATCTTTGCCATCTCACGGTCGGTCTGCATCTGTAGTTTCTGCTTTGCAAGTTCCTCGAGCTGCTTGCTGAAATCGTTCAACTCCTGACGCGCCTGACGTGTGCGTTCTTTCTCGGCCTTAGCCTCGACAATGGTACGTATTGTATTCTCTATCTTTGCATTAGCCTCGCGCAACAGACGCTCTGCCTCATCGCGCGCATCTTTCAAAATCTGCTTGCGACTCTTTTTCAGTTCATCGCCCTGCTCCTGCACCTTGCCCAAGATTTCATCGAGTTCCTTTTCCTTCTGATGCACATTCTTGCGCTTGCTCTCCCAGTAGCGTTTGTCACGCACAATGTCCTGCAGATATTTGTCGCTTTGTATGTAGTCGCTGCCCACAATCTGCGAAGCGTCGGCAATGACCTCCTCGGGAAGCCCTATCTTGCGTGCAATCTCAACGGCAAACGATGAGCCGGGGTTGCCAATCTGCAACTGGAAGAGGGGGCGCATTTCACCACGGTCATATAGCATTGCACCGTTGACAATGCCCGGAGTGGCATCGGCAAAGTGCTTTAGGTTCTGATAGTGTGTGGTGATTATGCCGAACGCGCCGCGCTCGTTGAAACGTTTGAGAAGAGCCTCGGCAATGGCTGCACCAATGAGCGGCTCAGTTCCGCCACCGAACTCGTCAATGAGGATGAGCGAGTGGCTGTCGCAGTTGCGCAGCGTGTGTTTCATATTGAGCAGATGGCTCGAGTAGGTACTCAAATCGTCCTCGATGCTCTGCTGGTCGCCAATATCAATGAAAAGACTCTTGAAGATGCCGGCACGACTGCGCTCGTGAACCGGAATGAGCATTCCGCACTGGAGCATATACTGCAACAGACCGGCAGTTTTGAGACACACCGATTTTCCACCGGCATTGGGACCCGAAATGAGCAGAATGCGGCGTTCGCCGTCAAGTTCAATGTCCAGCGGCGACATCTTGCGCCCGTGCTTGCGCAACGACATCTCGAGCAGCGGATGGATTGCAGTTCCCCAGTCCATCATAGGACGGTTGTCGAGCGAAGGCTTCACGGCATTGAAACGTGCCGCAAGCTCGGCCTTTGCGCGTATGAAATCCATCTCGCCCAAAAACTCGTATGCCTGCAACAGTTGCGGCACTTGCGGGCGCAACTCAAGCGAGAAAGCGGTGAGGATGGCTATGATTTCGCGTTTTTCCTCGGCCTCGAGTTCACGTATGCGGTTATTGGCCTCCACCACCTCGGCCGGCTCAATGAAAACAGTCTTTCCGCTTGCCGATTCATCGTGTACTATACCGCCCATCTTGCGTTTGAGCGCCGGAGCAACAGGGATTACAAGGCGGCCGTCGCGCATTGTGGGCGAGGCATCCTTCTCAACCAGTCCATCGGCCTGTGCTTTGCGCAGAATGCTGTTCAACGTGCGCGAAATGCCGCTGGATGTACGGGCAAGGTCGCCACGTATGCGGGCAAGAGCCGGTGAAGCACTGTCCTTGACCGAGCCGAACTTGTCAATGATTGCATCAATGTCGCGTATTATGCGCGGAAAAGCCTCGACATCACCGGCCAAAGCACGCAGTGAGGGGTAAAGAGGAGAGTCCTCACCGTCGGCGGCACTGCCGCTTTGCTTGCGCAGCAATGACAAGATGCGCCCGATGGTGTCAAGTGAACGGCGCAACGAAAAAAGTTCCTCGGCCGACATATACATTCCCTCTATGCGGATGCGCTGCAACGGCTCACGCACATCAAAATAGAAATCGGACGGGAAAGCCTCCTCAACCCGCAAAATTTGCAAGAATTCCACCACCTCATCAAGGCGCTTGAGGATAGCAATAAAATCTGTCATAAAAAGCATATCATCGACACGCTCCCTGCCCAACGGGCTGAGACACTCCTCCTTGAGCATACGACGTATGGCATCAAACTCAATTCTCGTTTCAAAATTCTGCGGATATATCATTGTTCTTTTCTTTTCGGAGTGCGAAGATACATCAAAAAGCGCAAAAACGCCGTCGTAAAAACCATTTATTGCAAATGAAGGCTTTTTTGACAAAGTTTTGGCATTATATAATTATTTAATATAATTAAATTACTAACTTTGCAAATTGAGACTGATATACCCTTTGCAAAAAGACAAATAACAATCTATAAATTATAATTATGAAATTTAACCACAGACGTATCAAAGCAATCCTGCTGTCGGCAGCTCTGCTGTCCGGCGGTGTACCCACACAGGTTTTTGCATCAAATGATGGCGAGAAAACCGCAAGCGTTGTAGCGGTTGAAAAGATTAACCCCGCTATGGTAGAACTTCGTTTGAATGACGGCAAAAGAGTAACGCTCGATTTCTACGGCGAGAACATCTTCCGCCTATTCCGCGATGACAAGAGCGAAATTGTACGCGATCCACAGCCAATGGAAGGCTACCCCGAGGCGCAGATTCTTGTAGACAACCCACGCAAGGAGGTGAAATCACTTGCAGTGAACGAAGGTGAGAAGTCATACACCATCAGCACCGAAAAGGTAGAAGTTGCAGTATGCAAGGCAACTGGTCAGATAAAAGTAACCGACCTTACCACCGGTAAGGTAGCTTTTGAAGAGAGCGAGCCCGTGGAATTCAAAAAATCAAAGACCATCATCACTCTCAAGGGCAACGAAGGCGAGAACTTCTACGGTGGTGGCGTACAGAACGGCCGTTTCTCACACGCCGGCAAGAAGATTGCCATTGAGAACACCAACAGCTGGACCGACGGCGGCGTTGCATCACCAGCACCATTTTTCTGGTCGTCAAACGGCTATGGCTTTATGTGGCACACATTCAACAAGGGAAGCTACGACTTTGATACCGAAAAGGCCGGCAAGGTAACACTCTCACATGAGAGCGACTACCTCGACGTGTTCTTTATGGTGAACAGCGACGGCATTGCACTGCTCAACGACTTCTACCAGTTGACAGGTAACCCTGTGCTTATGCCAAAGTTCGGTTTCTATGTAGGCCACCTCAATGCCTACAACCGCGACTACTGGACACCAAGCACCGACGGCAACGGTATGCTCTACGAGGACGGCAAGCGTTACAAGGAGAGCCAGACCGACAACGGCGGTACAAAGGAGTCACTCAACGGTGAGAAGAACAACTATCAGTTCTCGGCACGCGCAGCCGTAGACCGTTATCTTTCACAGGATATGCCACTCGGTTGGTTCCTCCCCAATGACGGATACGGTGCCGGTTATGGTCAGACCGAGACACTCGAGGGCAACGTGCAGAACTTGAAGGAGTTCGGTGACTACGCACGTGCAAAGGGTGTTGAGATTGGTCTTTGGACAGAGTCGAACCTCCACCCACGCGAAGGCGTTAGCGCACTTTTGCAGCGCGACCTTGTACGCGAAGTACGCGATGCCGGTGTACGTGTGCTCAAGACCGATGTTGCTTGGGTGGGTGCCGGATACTCATTCGGTCTGAACGGCGTGACCGACGCTGCAGGCATTATGACCTACTACGGCAACAACGCACGTCCGTTCATCATCTCACTTGACGGTTGGGCTGGTACACAACGCTATGCTACAATATGGAGCGGCGACCAAACCGGCGGCGAGTGGGAATACATACGTTTCCACATTCCAACATTCATTGGTTCAGGACTCTCGGGACAGCCAAACATCACATCCGACGTCGATGGTATCTTTGGAGGAAAGAACATTCCTGTCTTTGTCCGTGAGTACCAGTGGAAGACCTACACTCCAATGATGCTCAATATGGACGGTTGGGGCGCGAACGAGAAGTATCCTCACGCGCTTGGCGAGCCTGCCACATCAATCAACCGCACATATATGAAGATGAAGTCTGAGCTTATGCCCTACACATACAGCATCGCTCGCGAGGCTGTTGACGGCAAGCCAATGATGCGTGCAATGTTCCTCGAGGACGAGGCTAACGCCTATACAATGAGCGAGGCTACACGCTACCAGTATATGTATGGTCCATACATTCTTGTTGCTCCAATCTACCAGAACACAGCAATGGATGCAGAGGGCAACGACATCCGCAACAATATCTACTTGCCACAGGGCACTTGGTACGACTACTTCACCGGCGAGAAGTACGAGGGCGGCCGCGTAATCAATAACTTTGACACCCCACTGTGGAAGCTCCCGGTATTTGTAAAGGCAGGTGCAATAATCCCCACAACAACTCCAAACAACAACGTCAAGGAGATGGACAAGGCATTGCGTATGTACGAAATCTACCCACAGGGCACTACATCGTTCACAGAATATGATGACGACGGTGTAACAGAGCTTTACCGTGCAGGCCAGTTCACAACTACACTCATTGAACAGAACTGCGACGCCAAGGGCAACGTGACAGTTACCATCAACCCCACAAAGGGCAGTTTCGACGGTTTCGTGAAGGAGAAGAGCACAATCTTCAAGGTCAACGTAAGCGCACAGCCAAAAAAGGTTGCTGCAAAGGTTGGCGGCAAAAGCGTAAAACTAACACAGGCAAATACAATCGAGGAGTTCAACAACGGCGAGAATGTATGGTTCTTCGACGCACAGCCAAATCTCAACCGCTTTGCAACAAAGGGCAGTGAGTTCGAGAAAGTTCAGATTATCAAGAACCCTGTCATTATGGTAAAGCTTGCAAAGAGCGACGTCACAGCTGCTGCAACAGAGCTCACCATCAAGGGCTTTGAGATGAACATCCCAAGCAGCCTGCTTGCAAACGAGGGCGCACTCACAGCACCAAAGGCTACTGTTACCGACGAGAATTGCCAGGCATACACCATCACCCCATCTTGGGACAAGGTTGAGAATGCCGACTACTACGAGATTCTCTTCAATGGCCGCATCTACAGCACCATCAAGGGCACAAGCCTGTTGTTCGAGGATTTGAAACCTGTAACCGACTACACATTCGCTGTGCGTGCAGCAAACAAGAGCGGCGTATCGGAGTGGAGCGAGGTTAAGGCTACAACAAAGAGCAACCCATTGGAGTGGGCACTCACCGGTGTTACAGCAACAACAAACTGTCCTAACCAGGGCGGCCAGGGCACAGACAAATTCTTCGACTTTGACGAGAGCAGCAACTGGCACACAAAGTGGAGCACATCGGCTGTTCCATTCGAGATGGTAATCGACCTCAACGGTATGTCAACACTCGCCGAACTGCACTACCTGTGCCGCGAGGATGGCGGTAACGGTACAATCACCAAGGCTACATTCAGCTACAGCACCAACAAGGAGCAGTGGAGTGAGCCTGTAGAGGTGAACTGGGCACGCAACGGCGAGACAAAGGTGTTCAAGTTCGAGGGCAACCCAAGCGCACGCTACATCAAGATGCACGTGACAGAGGGCGTTGGCAACTACGGTTCTGGCCGCGAGATGTACATCTTCAAAGTTCCAGGCAGCGAGACCTATATCTCGGGCGATATCAACAAGGACAAGAAGGTTGACGAGAACGACCTCACATCATACCTCAACTACACCGGCTTGCGCAAGAGCGACAGCGACTTCGACTATGTAAGCATTGGCGATATCAACGAGAATGGCCTAATTGATGCATACGACATTTCTGTTGCAGCAACACGCATCGGCGATGGCGTATATGAGCGTCCCGAGAACATTGTAGCCGGCAGTCTCACAATAACAGCCGACAAGAAGAGCTACAAGGCCGGCGAGGAGATTGTAATCACCATCAGCGGCAAGGACCTTGCAAACGTGAACGCATTCAGCCTTGCATTGCCTTACGATGCAACCGAGTATGAGTTTGTGGGCATCGAGGCATTGAACACCGCAAATATGGCAAACTACAGCAAGAACCGTATGCACGGCAACGGCGAAACTGCCGTTTACCCGACCTTCATCAACGAAGGCAACCAGGCTACAATTGGTGGCAACGGCGAGCTTGTTAAGGTGACCTTGAAGGCAAAGAAGAACATCAAGTTCAACATCAAGGCTGTTGACGGCATCCTCGTTGACAAGCACCTCAACACAATCAAGTTCTAAAAACCATATCTTCTTCGGGCGCAGTTGTGCCTGAAGAAGATATATTAAAATTACATTATCAACTATCTAAAATTTAAATTTATGAAAAAATTTACTCTTATCTTTTCGCTAATGCTAGCGATGTTCACAACTGCTATGGCACAGGAGAGCGTTGACTTTTCAACCGGCACATTCGACGGCCAGTGGGGCGACAAGGAAACCCTTTCAATGTGGACCGATACCAATGGTTTGCAGATTGTATCAACCGACGCCAATGGCAACGAGGTCGGTTCTATGAAGTACTACAACAACAAGTTCACACTCTACATCAACGAGAATGTTGCAACACCAATCAAGTACACAATCACAGTGCCCGAGGGTTACAGCCTCACCGAGATGAAGCTGAAGAACTCTACCAAGAGCCACAATGCACACATTGATTACGACCTACGTAGCTACTCACTCTACAACACCACAGCAGAGCAGACCATCAAATTTGTTGAAGGCGAGAATGCTTTCTATCTCTATGGTCAGGTTGGCCGCACTATCTACCTCACATCACTGACAATTACAAAGACAGGCGAGGAGACAGGCATCGGCGAGGTAAAAAGTGAGAACGGAGAGTTTAAAGCTATCTACGACCTCACAGGCCGCCAGATTAACGAAATAACCAAAGCCGGCATTTACATCGTAAACGGCAAGAAGGTTCTTGTAAAGTAATATTTGCAAAAATCAACAACAAAAGAAAATGGTCTATAGATACGACGGCATAGACATAAACATCACCAGACAAGGCAGCGGGGAACCGGTTTTCCTGCTGCACGGCTGGGGATGCACCGGCGAAATATTCAAGAATATCAGCGAGGTGCTATCTACGGCATACACCACATATTGTTTCGATTTTCCGGGCTTTGGTGCATCACAAGAACCCGCAGCCGTATGGGGCGTCGAGGAGTACACACGTATGGTAGAACAGTTCGCCAAAGACAACGGCATTGAACAACCTGCACTCATCGGGCACTCCTTTGGCGGCAGAGTGAGCATTGTCTTTGCATCGCGCAACGAGGTTAGCCGCGTGGTGCTTGTGGATGCAGCCGGCATAAAACCCAAGAGACCATTCAAATACTACTGGAAAGTATATACATTCAAAACTTTAAAATGGCTGTGCAACACATTCCTGCCAAAGAAGAAGGCACAGGCAATCATTGACAAGCGCCGCAAGGGTGCCGGTTCAAGCGACTACAACAACGCCTCGCCAATGATGCGCGCCATACTCTCAAAGGTTGTCAACGAGGATTTGAAGCACCTGATGCCGGCCATCAAAGCCCCCACCCTGCTGTTCTGGGGCAATATGGACACAGCGACACCTTTGAGCGATGCCAAGACAATGGAGAAGCTGATACCCGATGCCGGGCTTGTAGTAGCACACGGAACAGGACATTTCTCATTCCTTGAGAACCCGGGACTGTTCAACGCAGTTATAAAGAACTTCTTTAAAATAGACTGAAATGGACCATTTTACAATCAAATATGCCATTGTGGCACTGCTGTTCTTTCTGATGATTGCCAAGTATGACATTCATATGTTCCAGCTTGCATCGTACCGCAACAGCCGCTATTTCCGTTGGTTGGTACCGGGAAACATACTCTCCATCAAACGATTGTTTGCCGTAGCAATGCTTGCCGGAGCTTTCATACCGGGATATTTTGGTTTCGGCTTTGCAGCGGGAGTCACAGCGGCAGCCTGGTTCTACTGTTTCAGCGAGAAGTTCAAGACACCGCTTGTGTACACAATGCGCGTGAAGCGCCTTTTTACAACAGACATCATACTATTCATCACAATTGCCCTGCTTGCCATTTTCTTTGCAGGGAAATGGGCTATGGCTGTGATTGGAGCGGCACTCCTGCTCTCAAACTTCATTATGTTGCTTGCCAACCTTGTAAACACCCCTATCGAGAAAGCCATCAACCGTCACTACTACAACGATGCCAAGCGCATCATTGAGAGCAACAAGAACCTTATTGTAATTGGTGTCACAGGCAGTTTTGGCAAGACAAGCACAAAGAACTATCTTGCCGGCATTCTTGCCGAGAAGTATAACGTACTTGTCACCCCCGGCAATTTCAACACACTGCTTGGCGTCATACGCACCATACGAGAACATCTGCGCCCATACCATCAGGTATTCATCGTTGAGATGGGAGCAAAGCAATCCAACGACATCAAGGAGATATGCGACCTTGTACACCCCACAATAGGCATTGTCACCGCTGTGGGCGAGATGCACCTTGAAACATTCAAGACTGTAGAAAACATACAGAACACAAAATTCGAACTTATCAACTCACTGCCGTCAAATGGCTTGGGAGTAATAAATAATGACTCGCAATACATAAGCAGCTACACCGGCATAACAAGCCCCTGCAAGCTCATACGCTATGCCGTTGAGGGTAACGGCGACTACAAAGCAAGTGATGTCAAGTATGGTGCAAACGGCGTTTCGTTCACACTCAATGGCGACGAGCAGTTCAACAGCCGCCTGCTGGGTGCGGGCAACCTGCTGAATATACTGGCAGCCACAGCCGTTGCCGACTATCTTGGAGTGCCGGTGAACAAGCAGAAGAATGCCATTGCACGCCTGCAGCCGGTAGAACACCGTCTGTCAATGAAGGTGTCGAACGGCATAACAGTGCTAGACGATGCATACAACTCAAACCCACAAGGAGCAAGAATGGCACTCGGCGTACTAAAAGGCTTTACGGTAGCCGAGGGTAACAAACGCATTGTCATCACCCCCGGATTTGTGGAGATGGGCGCACGCCAGGCCCAGGCAAACAAAGAGCTCGGACGCACAATAGCAGAGAGTTGCGACTACGCAATTGTAGTGAACTCCACCAACCGCGATGCAATAAAGGCCGGCATTGAGGAAGGCGGATTGGCCGAGGAGAAATATTTCCTTGCCGACAGCCTGAACCACGCACACGCACATCTGGCACAGATACTGAAAGCCGGTGATGTGGTACTCTATGAAAATGATTTGCCGGATAATTTCAAGTAAACCGCCACCCTTTTAACCCTTTACGCCCTTTTAGGCATTTTGAATTAGAACAAAACAAAAACAAACATAAAGCAATGAAAACAAACGTAGGCGTTGTTTTTGGCGGGCGCTCCGTCGAGAACGAGATTTCAGTAATCACAGCCAATCAGGCAATGGCTGCAATGGACAAGGAAAAATATGACATAACCCCGATATACATCACAAAGGAGGGCAAATGGTACACAGGCGAGGCACTGCTCAATGTTGCCAACTACCGCGACACAAAGAGACTGCTCTCAATGTGCGAGGAGGTGTATATGAAGCCCATCTATGGCGACACCAACCTCTACCGTACAAAAAAGGGACTTTTCCAAAAGGAGGTTGTCACACGCCTTGACGTTATTCTTCCCGCGCTGCACGGTACAAACTGCGAGGATGGCACATTCCAGGGCGTAATGGAGTTCTCGGGCATACCCTACACCGGTTGCAACACCCTTGCATCGGCTAACGGTATGGACAAGATTACAATGAAGATGATTCTCAAGGAGTGCGGCATACCTGTTATCGACTACTACTGGTTCAGCGACAAGGAGTGGAGCGACAAGCAGGATAGCACAATTGCCGGCATTGAAGAGAAACTGGGCTACCCCGTCATTGTCAAGCCGGCCAACAGCGGTTCAAGTGTGGGCATACGCGCGGCACACAACCGCGAGGAGTTGCTCGATGCCGTAGACTACGCCATCTCTTTCACCAGCCGTGTAATCATTGAAAAGTATGTACAGAAGCTCAAGGAGGTGAACTGTGCTGTGCTTGGCAACTACTATGAGTGCCAGCCATCGGTTTGTGAGGTTCCTGTACGCAGCGGTGAGATTCTCTCTTACCAGGACAAATATATGAACGGTGGCGGCAAGCAGTCACAGGGTATGCAATCGACAGTGCGCGAAATCCCTGCCAACCTGCCAAAGGAAAGCACCGAGTTCATACAAAAAGCGGCTTGCGACACATTCCGCGCACTCTCTTGCGACGGTGTGGCACGCATCGACTTTATCATTGACGAGGCTACAAGCGAGATATTCGTCAATGAAATCAACACCATCCCCGGCTCACTCTCGTTCTACTTGTGGGAGTACAGCGGTATCAATTTCACCGGGCTCATTGACAAGCTCATTGAGATTGCCTTCCGCCGCAAGCAAGATGCCGGTTTCAAGGCTGTAAACTACGGCGAGAACATCTTTGCTGCCAAGAGCACCGGTGGTGCAAAGACAGGCGGCAAGATGGGCGGCGGCAAGTTCGGCTGCAAAATGTAATGTAACATCAACAATACAAAGACAGACACGTGCTCTGCCTTTGTACATTATAGCCTTTGTGGCTTTTAAAAACCAACCGTTTATGAAACGCCTATTATCACTCCTTATATCATTACTGTTCACAGCGGCACTTTATGCCGTTGAAGAGGATATCACCCTCAACACCCCTACAGGCGAGATACACGGCAAGCTTATGTTGCCCGACTGTAGCACTCCCTGCCCGGTTGTACTTATAATTGCCGGCAGCGGCCCCACCGATATGAACGGCAACAGCATTGGAACAGGGATGACAAACAACTCACTCCTGTACCTTGCAAAGGAGCTTGCCGCCAACGGCATTGCAACGGTGCGATACGACAAGCGCGGCATTGGCAAAAGCAGTGCAGCCGGCACCAAAGAGGAGGATTTGCGTTTTGACCACTACATTGACGATGCCACAGCCTGGAGCGACAAACTTGCTGCAGACAAACGTTTCGACAAGGTCGTCATTGCCGGACACAGCGAGGGGTCGCTCATTGGGATGGTTGCTGCAGGCCGTAGCAAGGCGGTGAAAGCATACATATCGATAGCCGGTTGCGGAAGCCCTGCATATGAAATCCTTGAGAAGCAGCTACAGGGCCAGCCGGCACAGATACAGCAGGAGTCGGCTGCAATATGCAAGGAGCTGCGCGAGGGGCGCACCGTAGAACAGATACCATTCTATCTCTCGGCACTCTACCGCCCAAGCGTACAGCCTTATCTCATCTCCTGGTTTGCCTACAACCCTGCCGAGGAGATTGCAAAACTTTATATTCCTGTACTCATTCTTCAGGGCGACAGGGACATACAGGTGGGTGTTGAGGAGGCCGAAAAACTCCACGCTGCACAACCGCACTCAGAGCTGTATATAATAAAGGATATGAACCACGTGCTCAAGCAGTGCGACACCAATGATGCAATGTCACAGATGGCAACATACACGAACGCCGACCTGCCGGTAAAGAGCGAACTGGTTACACCAATAGTCAAGTTCATTAAATAACGGAAAAAGGAAAGCAACAGCTTTCCTTTTTCCGTTATTTAATGTCAACCTTACTTCGACAATTCCAACATCCTCACAATAGGTTTCTTTGCCTGGGTGCGCAGTTCCTCGTCGAGTTCAACCACCGGCCACTCATATTTTAGAGTGTTGTAGAGTTTCTCGAGCGTATTCAAGCGCATATAGGCACACTCGTTACAAGCGCAGGGGCCCGTTGTTGGCGGCACGGGGATGAATACCTTGCCAGGGCATCGTTTTGTCATCTCGTGCAGTATACCGCTCTCGGTTGCCACAATAAATTCCGTTGCCGCGTCCTTCTCGGCAAACGACAGGATTGCCGCTGTTGAGCCGATGAAGTCGGCAAGCGCAAGCACGCCACTCTTGCACTCGGGATGGGCAAGCACCTTTGCACCGGGGTGTGTAGCCTTCAGTTCCACAATCTTTTCAATGGAGAACTGTTCGTGAACGTGGCAACCACCATTCCACAGCAACATATTGCGATGGGTAACTGCATTCAAGTAACCGCCCAAATTCTTGTCGGGGGCAAAGATAATCTTCTCGTCCTTTGGAAAGCTCTCCACAATGGCACGTGCATTGGTAGATGTCACCACAATATCCGTCAATGCCTTCACCGCTGCCGACGTGTTCACATAAGCCACCACCTTATGGTTGGGATGAAGCGCCTTGAACTTTGCCAGTTCCTCGGCCGGGCAACTCTCGGCAAGCGAGCAGCCTGCATTGAGGTCGGGGATAAGCACCTTCTTCTCGGGCGAAAGAATCTTGTTCGTCTCGGCCATAAAATGCACACCACACATCACCAGAATATCGGCCGTGGTTTTCTCGGCAATCTGCGCAAGCGCAAGACTGTCACCGACAAAATCGGCAACGTCCTGTATTGTAGCATCGGTGTAATAGTGCGCAAGCACAACTGCATTCTTCTCCTTGCACAAACGGCGTATTTCAGCTTTCAGGTCAATCCCCTCGGGGACTGTTTCATTTATATATCCTTTCTCTATCCACTCCTGTTTTATCATAACTGCAACAATTTACTTGATTACTTTGGCGAAGATAATAAAAAAACAAATACCACAATATCTATAACGTCAAAAGAGACACTGCTACTCTTTTTTCCGACACTTTATTTCCATATAAAACGCAATGGGCGCAACCACAGCCAAGAGAACCAATGCTACCCACTCGGGCATTGGACGGAAAACATACTCCAACACAATGAAAACAGCCGACAAAAAGAGAATGGATGCAAAAAATGGACGGGTGCGCTTTGCATCATATCTGCGATATTTCACAAACGCCGGCTTGCCCTCCTTAAAAGTGAGTTTATACTTTACCATCAAACCATCGGCCTTGCCAAAAAGCACAACCACGGCAAAAAGCACAAGCACAAATGCAGTAAAAAAATTCAGCAATCCATCCATAACAATCAGTTTACATTTTCATTCTCTCCTTCAGCGCAGCCGGGCTTCAAACGGCCGGCCTTTCTCAGAGCATCCGTTATCAGGAATTCCAACTGCCCGTTGACACTGCGAAACTCGTCGGCAGCCCACCGCTCGAGCGCCGACATAGTTTCGCCATTTATCCTCAAAACAAAAGATTTCTTATCTTTTGCCATACACGCAGCGTTTTTATTGGTACAACGTACCTGTATTCACCACAGGTGTGGCAGCACGGTCACTTGTAAGCACCACCATCAGATTGCTCACCATAGCAGCCTTTTTCTCCTCGTCGAGCTCGATAATCTCCTTCTCCGAGAGCTGCTCAAGAGCCATCTGCACCATCCCCACAGCGCCCTCTACAATCTTGTGACGTGCAGCCACCATTGCGGTAGCCTGTTGACGCTGCAACATTGCGCTGGCAATCTCGGGCGCATAGGCAAGATAGCTGATACGTGCCTCCATCACCTCAATGCCGGCAATGGCAAGACGCTCGGCAAGCGATTTCTCAAGCAGTTCGTTCACCTCCTCGCCACCATTGCGCAGTGTTATGCTTGCATCCTCGTTCTCAAGATTGTCATACGGATAGGCACCTGCAAGGTTACGTATGGCAGCCTCGCTCTGCACATCGACAAAGCGTGAATAGTCATCTACCTCAAACGAAGCCTTGAACGTATCCTTAACCCTCCACACAAGCACCACGCCAATCATTATTGGGTTACCCATCAGGTCGTTCACCTTGATTGGCTCGCCGTTGAGGTTACGGGCACGCAAAGAGATACTCTTTTTTGTAGCAAAGGGATTGTAGTAGAAAAAGCCGTTCTTCACCACTGTGCCCTCATACTGTCCAAAGAATGTTATCACTGTGCTCTCATTGGGGTTCACCACAAAAAGGCCACACAGGAAGATGACACACACTACCGGCAGCACAAACATAAGCGCCCACCAGTCGCTGTATCCATTGCCAAGCATTGTTGCAGGTACGGCTATACCCGCAACAAAACCGGTAAGCGACAAGAAAAGAGTCAACCATCCACTTGCAGGGTTAATGAATTTCTCGGCACCCTGAACCTTTACATTCACGTCGTTCATAGCTATTAGTTTTAAAATGATACTATTTTGATATCACAAATATAAAGCCTTTATCTTCGGGATGCAAATTTTCTACTCTTTTTTTCACATTGACCGCACATAATTGTGCACAGCTCATTTTTATTTATAAATTTGCAATATAATAGGTGTATGCCGTTCGCACGGCAACCGACAAACTAATTCAAGATTTGAGATGATTGAAACTTTTATTGATTGGTTCAGAAACATAACATTCCTGCAAATCATTGATTTTGTGGGAACGTTTGCATTTGCCATAAGCGGTATACGCCTTGCATCGGCCAAACGTTTCGACTGGTTCGGTGCTTACGTGGTGGGTGCAGCCACTGCCATCGGTGGCGGTACACTGCGCGATGTAATGCTCGATGTCCCTGTATTCTGGATGCACGACGGTTTCTATCTTGCCTGTACAGGATTTGCCCTGCTGTGGGTAATAATCTTTCGCAAGTACCTTATAAGGATGCACAGCACATTCTTCATCTTCGATGCCATTGGTCTTGCACTGTTCACCATTGTGGGCATACAAAAGACCATTGACTGCGGATTGCCCATTTGGGTAGGTATCATTATGGGTACAATGACAGGTGCTGCAGGCGGCGTGATACGCGACGTGCTCATCAATGAAGTACCGCTCATATTCCGCAAGGAGATATATGCAATGGCCTGCGTTGTCGGTGGGCTTGCGTTTGCACTATGTTCACTGCTTGGAATGCCGGCATTGGTCACCCATCTGGCGTGCGGTACAGCTGTGTTCCTCACACGCGTAATAGCGGTGAAATACCACATCTGCCTGCCTACACTTAAACCCGAGGAGGACTGAAAAGGTGAAAGCTCGTGCAAACGAGTGGGTGGGAGCTTGCTCACACACGCAATGAGTGCAGCCGAGGTTCAAGCACACGAAGTGTGGTTAAAGCGGAAAGCTCGTGCAAACGAGTGGGTGGGAGCTTGCTCACACACGCAATGAGTGCAGCCGAGGTTCAATCACACGAAGTGTGGTTAAAGGTGAAAGCTCGTGCAAACGAGTGGGTGGGAGCTTGCTCACACACGCAATGAGTGCAGCCGAGGTTCAAGCACACGTAGTGTGGTTAAAGATGAAAGCTCGTGCAAACTATAGATTAATGCTTGATAAGAATTAACTAAACCATAAATAATATGAAAAAAATCACTTTATTACTGCTTGCAATTATCATCGGCTTGCCAATGATAACAATGGCCGACAACAGAGTCAACCTTACCCCTACCCCAATGAGAATGACGGTAGGCAACGGCACTCTTGTCTTGCCACAGAATTTCACAATCGCCACCGGAGAACTGCCCGACAGTCTCTCGAACGAGGCTGTGAAGTTTGCAAATCATTTTGCAACAGTCACAGGCTACACCGTTCAGGTGAAAGCCGACGCACCCGATGCGCTCATCACAATGTCGCTCTACAACGGTAGCGAGGATTTGGGATGCGAGGGTTACACACTGGACATTACAACCAACGGCATTGCCATCAGCGCAACCTGCTCAAACGGTTTCTACTACGCTTTCCAAAGTATCAAGAAGATGCTCCCTGCAAACGTTATGGCCGGTGTCAAGGACGCCAACGTAACCGAATATGCACTCCCCACAGTAAGCATCACCGATGCCCCACGCTTTGAGTACCGTGGTTTTATGCTCGATGTTAGCCGCCATTTCTTCTCCATCGAGCAGATAAAGCGTATGATTGACGTTATGTCATACTACAAACTCAACCGCTTCCACTGGCACCTCACCGACGACCAGGGATGGCGTTTCGAGGTAAAGAAATACCCACGCCTTACAACTGTCGGTGCAACACGCAGCAACAACTGGATTACAGACCGCGTCTACGGCGGCTACTACACAGGCGAGCCCTACGGCCCATATTTCTACACCCAGGAGCAGTGCCGCGAGATTGTGGCATACGCAGCCGAGCGCCACATCGAGGTTGTGCCCGAGGTTGAATTTCCCGGCCACTCTTGCGCAGTGAACGCAGCCTACCCCGAACTCAGCTGCAACCCCAATGCCGGACACAGCGTGCAAATCAGCGGCGGTATCTTCAGCGACGTACTCAATGTTGCAAGCCCACTGGTTTTGCAGTTCGCAAAAGATGTACTCGACGAAATCATCGAGGTATTCCCCTATAGCCAAATCCACATCGGTGGCGACGAGACCCCAACAAACGCTTGGCAGAACAACGCCGAGTGCCAGGCAATGATGCAGGAACTTGGATTGACAAATGTACGCCAGTTACAATCACACTTTGTACGCAAACTGTCCGACCACGTTACATCAAAGCAGGGCGACAAGAAGCGCACCGTAATTATGTGGAACGAGAGCCTCACCGCAGGCGGCACCGATGAGGAGCTCATCAAGGGCACAGGCGGCACAATGATGTGTTGGGAAATCGGCAACGCACAACCCTGCGCACTCAAGGCGGCACAGTATGGAATGAAATCAATCATCACCACCCAGGTGCCCTACTACATCAACCGCCGCCAAAGCACCGATGCCAATGAGCCACCCGTTGCCGGCTACGGAACAGACAATGTGAAGGCAGTATATGACTATGCCCCCATACCGGCAAGCGTTCCAACCAACCTACATAAATACTATGTCGGTGTACAAGGAACATTCTGGGCCGAGCACGTACAGCACAACGACCTTCTCGAGTACCTTGCCCTGCCACGCCTCACAGCCATTGCCGAGACAGGCTGGACACCCGCTGCAAAAAAGAACTTCAGCGATTTCCAAGAGCGCATCACAAAGGATACCCTTTTGCTCAACTACAACAACTACGACTATGGCCGCCACTACATTCTTGACAACAAGAGCAACGACGACAAGGTAATGCCAAAGGCATCTACCGACGAAAGCAAGACCTGGTATCGCCTTGTAACAACCGCCACCGATGTACGCGCAGGCCGCTGCATACAGCTGTTGCGCGAAGGAATGAACATTGCCGACAAGACAGGCACAGCCCCTGCCGGCCGTTTGTGGAACAGCGAGGTTATCGAGGATGAGAACAATGCAGGCTATGACTACCAGCTATGGGCATTTATGCAAGACCCGGCCAACCCACAGCGTTGGGCAATTGTCAACAAAGCAAAGCCCGGCGGCTCGGTAAAAGGCACACCGACAGCCGAGAACAACACAGGCCGTTGGGACTATGACGAGAACAACCGCCACTACGACTTTATCCTCGGCGACAAGGCATACTCACAGAAAGGCAACAACTACACCTACAGCATACGCAGCCAAAAGGTATCGAACGGCAATATGTGCCTCAACTATGCAGGCCCGGGACAGAACCACTCCATCAACCTTTGGAGCGACCCAGCCGATGGCAACGGCGGTATCTGGGAGTTCCGCCCATTGGTAGCCGACGAGCCAAGCATCGAGTTCGACTACCCTGTTGAGGGCACAGCCTACCGCATCATCAACAACACCGAGCGTTTCAAGGGCTGGACAATGTACGACAACAACGATGGTAAAGTAACAGCAGCACAACAGCAGTATGGCGCCGACGTTTGGGTGCTCACCGACTGCGCGACAACCGATGCCGGCCAGACATTCAAACTGCAGAACGCAACAACAGGACGCTACATCAGCAACGCCACAGCCCCAATAGCTTTGGGCAACAATGGCATAACGCTAACCAACGTATACAACACCCGTAGCGGAGATTTCAGCATCAAAACAGGCAACGATGCACTCTACCCTATGTCGGAACGTGTAGCTACCAACCCCAACACTCTGAACAAGGGCGGTATCTACCCACAGGGAACAGGCTGGGTATTCGAAAAAGCCTGCATCATAGCCTACGTTTGCAAGGACCAGGATGGCAACATCATTGGCGAGGCTGTTCAATCGGCCGCCGAAGGCAGCACATTCACAGCCACAGCTCCCGAAATCGCGAACTACGAAATCATCAAGTACAACGATGACGAGAGCGCACCTGTGTTTGAGAATATCAACGAGAACAAAAGCCTGACTGTAACATACAAGCGCGTATCGAACAGCGTTACCTACCGCTGTATCACCCCCGACGGCAACACCATCAAGGACGTCATCACCCCCTGCACCATTGGCCAGGCACACACCATTGCAGCCCCCGAGGTTGAGTTCTTCAAGTTTGCAAGCCTTGTTTGGGACGGAGAGGAGAGTTTTGTACCCACTGCCGACACCGTC
Source organism: Bacteroidaceae bacterium (assembly GCA_017546505.1). Classification (GTDB taxonomy): domain Bacteria; phylum Bacteroidota; class Bacteroidia; order Bacteroidales; family Bacteroidaceae; genus HGM04593. The sequence goes on along the minus strand of JAFYWV010000031.1, from coordinate 9,536 downwards.
ATCGAGGCAGTATATACCACAGAGGGCATTATGGGTGCAGCATCCATCGGCGAAGCTGTCACCGAGCTACAGGACGGAGCATCATACCTTATTTACAATGCAAAGAACGAAACCTCACGCAGCGGCTTCCTCAGTGTCGCAAGCGTTGGCGCAGGCATCACAACCACCAATGGCATCAGTGATGCAAACCCCGGCTTCATCTGGACATTAGAGGGCGAGAACAACACATTCACCGTTGTAAACAACTACGGCATTTACGTTCCGCAGTTGCTGCGCGGCTCTTTGGTTACAGGCGGCAGCACCCCCGAACGCTTCACATTCACCCTCAACAGCGACGGCACAACCTGGAGCGTGAGAGGAACAAGCAACAGCTACTACTGGAACGGCAATTCCAACAACACCTTCACTGGTTGGGACGACGGACACCCGTTCATCATCTACCGCTTTAGCCCACACCCCTACTTCACCGTGACATACAAGTGTGTCGACGAGGAGGGCAACGAGCTCGCAAGCGGCACGCGCTACGTAAAGGGCGGCGAGCAGTTCACAATGCTCACCCCAATCTTCGAGGGTTATACCCTAAAGGAGAGCAATGCTGTATATGATGAACTCGCCTATGTCAACAAAAACATCGAACTGGCCCTCACCTACACCAACGGCGAGACAGGCATCAGCGAGGTAAATGGTGAAAACGGAAATGTGAAAGGCATCTACGACCTCACAGGCCGCAAGATTGAGAACCCGACCAAAGGTATCTACATCATAGACGGCAAAAAGATGTTTATTAAGTAATGATTTCCAACTAGGATAACTAAGGTTACTAAGGCAACTACATAATCACATCCCCCCCTTAGTCACCCTTAGTTATCCTTAACTACCTTTATTTAAGACAATGAAAACAATAACCTACACAACACACGGCACTTGCGCACGATACATTGAGGTTTCGGGCGAGAATGGAGTTCTGAAAGAAGTGAAGTTCTACGGTGGTTGCAACGGCAACCTGCAAGGCATCAGCCGCCTGGTAACAGGAATGAAATACGAGGACATCATTGCACGCCTTAAAGGCATCAGTTGCAACGGCAAGCCCACATCGTGCCCCGACCAGCTATGCCACGCGATAGAAGAACTGATGCAGGAAGAGTAAAGATGCATTGGTTATAAAAAAGGCACTAAGAAACATAAGCGCCCTTAATGTTCCTTAGTCACCCTTAATCACCCTTAGCCCCCCTTTTTAAAAACAATGGCAAAAAAACAACCAAAAAACAACGAATACAAACAGCGCAACGAAGCCTTTATGCAAGCACTGCGCGACGGCGAGGAAGAGCTTTTTGAAATCTCGCAAGGCGTGCTTGTAAAAATCCTCAAGCAGGGCGAAGGCGACCGTTGCCCGCGCGGAGGCAACGTGGTAACCGTACACTACAAAGGCAGCCTCATCAACGGCAAGGTCTTCGACAGCAGCTACGACCGCGGCTACCCCGAGGCATTCCGTCTGAGCGACCTCATCGTGGGCTGGCAGATAGCCCTCACCCAAATGCACATCGGCGACCACTGGATAGTATATATCCCCTATCAGCTTGGCTACGGCACACGCGACAGCGGCCCAATCCCCGCATACTCCACTCTCATTTTTGAAATGGAGCTTGTAGCGATAATGTAAAACAAGCGGCAAGCTGCGGGTAAGCGGGAGCAGTTTCAATCACACAAAGTGTGGTTAAAGCTTCACCTTTCACATTTAACCTTTCTGATTTCACATTTAACCTTCAAATTGAGCACCTTCACAGCCCACTATAAAGAGCTCACCCGTTTGGGATTACCCATTGTCATCGGACAACTGGGCATAATCTTCGTCTCCTTTGTCGACACCTTTATGGTGGGTCGTCACGGCACTGGCGACCTTGCAGCAGCAAGCTTTGTGAACAATATGTTCAACCTTGCAATAATCTTTGCCACCGGCTTCTCCTACGGCCTCACCCCCATTGTGGGCAAGCTCTTTGCAAAAGGCAAGCTACGCGATGCCGGTGAAATGTTCAAGAACGCCCTGCTTGCCAACGGCATCATAGCACTGATGCTTGTTGCGGTAATGTGGATATTGTACCTGAACATCGGAAACCTCGGTCAACCCACAGAGCTATTGGGATTGATGCGCCCATATTACATAACCCTGCTGTTGTCAATCCCGTTTACCTTGCTTTTCAACGCTTTCAAGCAGTTTGCCGACGGCATCACCGACACAAAAACCTCAATGTGGATACTGCTTGCCGGTAACATACTCAACATCATCGGCAACTACCTGCTCATCTTCGGAAAATGCGGAATGCCCGAGCTGGGCTTGCTTGGTGCCGGCATTTCCACCCTGCTGTCGCGTATGGCAACGCTTGCCATCTCACTGATAATCTTTTTCAACAGAAAGCGCTACAGCACATACGCAACAGGCTTTTGGGGTGCAGGAATATCAATGACACGCCAAAGAGAGCTCTTTATATTGGGACTACCCATTGCCGCACAGATGGGAATGGAGACCGCATCGTTCAGCCTCACCACCATTATGGTAGGCTGGATTGGCGCGACAGCCCTTGCCGCGCACCAGATAATGTGTACCGTGGGACAGTTGGGCTTTATGATATATTATGGAATGGCAGCTGCTGTGGCTGTAAAGGTGAGCAACTACAACGGCACAGGCGAGATACAGCAGATAAAAAAAGTTTCAGCTGCGGGTTTTCACCTCATTTTGCTGTTGGCGGCAATGACATCAGCGGCAATATTCATACTGCGCAATGAAATAGGAGCAATATTCACCGATGATGCAGCAGTTTCACTTCTTGTAGCACAGCTCACCATCCCATTCATTCTTTACCAGATAGGTGACGGAATGCAATGCACGTATGCAAATGCCCTGCGCGGTATCACCGACGTAAGGCCAATGATGCTCTATGCCTTCATAGCCTACTTTGTAATATCCTTGCCGGCAGGATACCTCTTTGGCTTTGTCCTTAATTTAGGATTGCCCGGCGTGTGGATGTCGTTCCCCTTCGGCCTCACCAGTGCCGGAATAATGTTCTATCTGCGTTTCAGGCACACATTGAAAAAAAGAGACAACAACACAAATAATCCGGCACAATAGCATTATATTAGCATCCGAAAATCATTTTAACAGCAAAAAAATGAAAATCATACATCTGGTATCCAACAAAGTGTGGGGCGGCGGCGAGCAGTATGTCCTTGACCTTGCCACAGCGTTTGCATCAAGAGGTGATGATGTAACCATTGTGTCACGCAACATCGATGCAGTCACTCACCGTTTCAAGGATGCCGGACTGCCTGTTACAACAATGTCACTGAAAGGAGCAATAGACCTCATCAGCCCCATCAGACTGGCAAAGCTTATATGCAACGGAGAGCCGGCCATCATCCACGTACACAACTTCAAGGATGCCACCACAGCACTGCGTGCACGCACACTCTCCCGCAACAGCAACGTGCGCATTGTAATGACACGCCACCTTGTAAAGCCGGCAAAGAGAAAATCGCTGTACAACAAGCTCGATGCAATGATATTTGTCTCGCAGCTTGCGAAAGACGAATTTATGAGCACCTCACATGTTCTTGAGCCACAAAAAGCCATCGTCGTCCACAACAGCATAAAGCACACACCGGCAACGGTTGAAAGCACACCCAACGACGAGCTCACATTGATGTTCCACGGCCGCCTCTCGCCCGAGAAAGGAGTGGACACCCTTATACAAGCCTTTGCCAAGGCCGGCCTGCCCAATGCAAAGCTCATCATTGCCGGCAGTGGAGACGAGCTGTATGTAAAGGAGTTGCAAGAGATAGCCCATAAAGCCGGCGTTGCATCACGCATCACCTGGATGGGACACATAACCGATATTCACCCGTTGATTGAGAAAGCCGACATTGGAGTGTGTCCGTCAAGGGCACGCGAATCGTTCGGACTTGCAGTCGTTGAATATATGGCACACGGCAAGCCCGTAATAACCACAAACAACGGAGCACAGCCCGAATACATCACCAACGGAACGAACGGCCTGCTTGTTGCACCCGACGACACAGCAGCCCTTGCCGCTGCAATAACCTCATTGAGCGATGCCGGGCAGCGCCGGACCATTGGCAAATCAGCACAGAAGACCTTTGAGGAGCAATTGGCGTTCCCCATTTTTGTTGAGAAAATAGAGAAAATATATAACTCTGTATTGAAAAAATAAAAGCTATGAACGATTATACAAGAGTAAAATTCACAGTGACCCCTAACGACGAAGTTGCCACCGACATCCTTGCAGCACTGCTTGCCGAGGTGGGCTTCGAGAGTTTTCTACCCGAGGAGGACGGAATGTCGGCATACGCCCCACAAGCACTTTACGATGCCGATGCCGTTGCAGCCGTTGTAGCATCGTTTCCCATCGATGGCTATGAGATAACATACACCGACGAGTTCATCGAGGGCGAGGACTGGAACGCCGAGTGGGAGAAAAACTACTTCCAACCCATCGTGCTTGGCGACGACTGTGTCATACACAGCACATTCCATAAAGATGTTCCCGCAGCACGATACGACATACTCATCGACCCCAAGATGGCCTTTGGCACAGGCTACCACCAGACAACTTGCCATATGCTCCGCGCCATCCTTGCCCAGGATATGAACGGCAAGAGCGTCCTTGATATGGGTTGTGGCACAGCCCTGCTTGCCATCCTCGCGCGCAAGCACGGAGCAACGGACGTTGTAGCCATTGACATCGATGAATTTGCATTCGAGAATGCCAAAGAGAATATCCTTCTGAACAACACCCCCGACATTGAGGTGCGCCTGGGCGGAGCCGAGGCAATAAAGGAGAGCGATTGTTTCGACATTGTCATTGCCAACATCAACCGCAACATTCTGCTTGCCGACATCTGCAACTATGTAAAGGCAATGCACGCAGGCTCACAGCTCTTTATCAGCGGTTTCTATACCGAGGATATGGAGGCACTAAAAGAGGAGGCCGCACGCAACGGCTTGCGCTACCTCGACTATGCCGAGAACAACCGCTGGGCAATGATGCGGTTTGAAAGAGAATAAAAAGAATAAAAATACGCGAATTCAATATTTTAGACAAAAGAACATAAGAACAAAAGGCCTTTCTGCGATTCACGCACCCTTAATCTCATAGCAGAAAGGCTGCAAATACCGCGCAGAATATCATTGATTTCTAATATGTTGAAATCTTATGTAACTTATGTTCTTATGTCCAAACTTAAAAGTATTTCCAACCCTTTCAACTGTTCCATTGTTATGAAATAAAAAACAACAATGGAACAGACTGTTTTATACACCATCTGCGGCTATGTGGCAAGCATTGGGCTCATTTTGGGATTCTTGCCACAGGCAATAACCACCATACGCACCCGCAACACCGACGGAATTTCCGTGCCTGCCTTTCTACTGATGGCAATCGGTGCATTCGCCTTTCTGTTACAAGGCCTGTTACACCACCCGGGCATAATATGGTCAATGGTCATAACCAACGCCGTAACCGGCACCTGCAGCATAATAATCTTTGCAATAAAAATAAGAAACGACTATTTCAAGAGCAGCAAAAGGAGCACTAAAGAGTGAAAAGAACACTAAGGAATGAAAGGAACATTAAGGAAAACTAAGGAACACTAAGGGCAACTAATGCTTTAGTCCCCTTAATTACCCTTAATAGCCCTTAACTCCCTTTAGCCCCCTTAGTTGCCTTTAATAACCCTTAATAGCTTTAGCTCCCTTTCCCCTCACTTCTTGCCTTCAATCTCTCACGGGTCAGTTTTTCACGGAAGCCACCCTCATTTATAAAACGCTCTCCCGCTGCTTGCAGATACTTATAAAGCAAGTAGTCGGTCTGATAGATGAGCACAATAGCGATGTTTGCAATAACCTCATCGTTTCGCGTACTCACAAGATTCATCCAATAAGCGGTATCATTGTGTTCGCGTCCAAGTTGCTGTGCACAAACAAGTTCCTTTGAATGTTTTTCCCATCGATGCAAACCGTGTGTGCGCAAATAATCCTCGTAATCAACCAACAGCTCTTGCAAACTGCTTTTTGCAACATTCACCAGTTTCAACTCCGTTTCCACCGATGTAGCCCCGGCAGCATACCCCTCTACAATGTTCTGTTTTCCACTGCGTGCAGCTTGCACCATCTGGTCAACAGTGCGGTCACCACGATGCAAAAAACGCCCAACAAAATGACAGGTAATGTCATAAATAGCCTCAGCTTTCTTATAACAAAGCAGATTACGATAATTACCTCTATTAGGAATCAGACTTGGCATTACAATGTAGTTTTAGACAAAAAAAAACCAACATTCAAGGAATTAAAAGAGAAAAAGCAGTTTTTTTGTAAAAAAACATTTAAATTATAAAAAAAGTCATATATTTTTTTTACATTTGAGGTAAAACTCGAATATACTTTCGCTCGCAGTAAAAAATATTCAAGTAAACTTGATATTTCTCGCTCGCTTATTCGTATATTTGGCTGATTTTATAAGTAAACAAAATCACTACTGTCCCATTAAAATTTAAAAATGTTCTTTGACCTCTTCGACAAAACTAAATTTCAATATGACAAAGAACCTCTCGGCTTTAATGAGCCAAATTTATTTAATGTTTAACCCGTCCCTTATTTTTATGGAATACTAATGACTAAAAATCAAACACCTATGAAAAAGTTTATCATTATCGGCATTGTTGCATTAGTATGCTTTGCAAACAGCGCACATTCACAGGATTTTCTTATCGACAACACATATATGCTACCGTATCAAACTTCAGTAACATCGATTTACAACACAACATTTAACAATGGTTGCAAATTCAATGGAACACGCACCACAACCGGCAGCAGAGTAGATGGATATAGTGGAACCTTCACCCTAAATGACGGCAGTTACTATTATGGTAATTTCGACGGCAATCTAAACCCCATAGGAAGCGGTTGGTTCATTAAAGATAACACCCCGTATTACAACACATACGGCAACAATGGAAAATGGATCAGTTCCACCCGTGTAGAAACTAATGGTCAAACTTGGATGATTACCGGCTTCGGACGCGACCAAATAACTTTCGATATAAACAATTATAGTTCAGGAAACAATTATAGTTCAGGAAACAATTATAGTTCAGGAAACAATTATAATTATAATTACAACAACAGTAGTTCGGGAAGCCATACAAACAGCAATAGCAGTAAAAAAGTATATAAAACCTGCAGACGTTGCAACGGAGCTAAATTGTGCCCCTCATGTAACGGCACAGGAAAAACCAAAACCTTTAGTGGCAAATCATACACAACTTGCGGTTCCTGCTACGGGCGCGGAACTTGCCCAAGTTGCGACGGTAGCGGACATTACAATTATTAAACATATCATTAGTGTCCCATAAAAAATAGGGACTGATTAAACATTAAATAAAACTGGCTCATTAAAGCCGAGAGGTTCTTTGTCATATTGAAATTTAGTTTTGTCGAAGAGGTCTTTTAAGTGCATTTTGCCAGTTAGCGAAATGCTCAAAATCACGCAGACTTTCACGATTGGCAAGTTGTCCGAACATCATTGCAAGAAACTGATTCCAACAGGCCAGGTGTTTGACATATCGGTCTCCGTTGTACTTGGCAGCGATGCGACGGAATTTGAAGCAATCAAGAAATTCGACTAACTGAGCGAAAACGTATTTGTCTTTATTCATTGCAGTCAATAATTATATGACCACAAAGTCATAATTTCAAATCGTTGCGCTCAAAAAATCTCCGCAACTAACTATATTTCAATAATTTCAAAGAACAACTCCCAATTTTAATGGGACAGTAGTGAAACAAAATACAAAACCGATAGTTAGTATGAATAAAAAGAATGCATTAATGCTTTTCGCCGGTATCCTGCCAGTCGTGGCTACAGCACAAGATCGTCCTAATATTATATATATAATGTGCGACGATATGGGATACGGTGATTTGGGTTGCTATGGTCAACAATTAATCTCTACGCCCAACTTGGACAGAATGGCTGCTGAAGGTATGCGCTTCACACAGGCTTATGCCGGTAGCCCAGTGAGTGCACCATCGCGTGCTTGTTTTATGACAGGCCAACATACAGGCCACGTTCACGTACGCGGTAATCGCGAGTACTGGCAAAGTGCACGTCGGGAAAATATGTTTGGCTCGAATCCGGACTATCATATCATAGGCCAGGAGCCTTATAAGAATACACATAAGATTGTGCCTGAATTGTTTAAGGAAGCAGGCTATCGCACCGGTATGTTCGGTAAGTGGGCCGGCGGTTACTACAATATGAACTACCCCGACACCTATAAAGTGGATGCAGACGGCAACACCATTACCAGTGCCTCTGCAACCAGCAGTTCGGCTTCATTGCCCAACAAACGTGGCATCGACTGCTACTATGGCCCAATCTGCCAATTCCAGGCACACACATACTATCCAAACTTCTTGAATCGTTACGACCCCGAGAAGTATGGCGACAAGCATATTGTGGTAGATACATTGAAGCAGAATATCCAGCATCGTGATGTATCGTCCGGAAATGCGGACTATGAGAATCGTGAGCAATACACAGCCGATCTCATTCACCAATATGCTTTGGATTGGATAGACCGTCAGGAGGTTGACAAGCCATTCCTTGGTATATTTACCTATACTTTGCCTCACGCTGAGTTGTGGCAGCCTAATGACAGTATTCTGCAAAAGTATATCCAGGCGTTTGAATGCGACGATAGTGGTTTTGATGGTGCATTCTCCTCTTGGTATTACAAGAATGCCAACCGACATGCCCAATTTGCAGCCATGATTACCCGTCTCGATGCTCAGGTGGGCGAGATTTTCGCGAAGTTGGAAGAAAAGGGGCTTGCAGACAATACTCTCGTGATCTTCACATCGGATAACGGTCCTCACGAAGAAGGTGGAGCAGATCCTAGTTGGTTCAACCGTGACGGCCTGTTGCGTGGAACCAAGCGTTCTACACACGAAGGTGGTATCCGTGTGCCATTTATTGTCAAAGGTCCCGGGGTTCCTGCAGGTACAGTGAACGATCACCAGTTGGCGTTCTATGATCTTATGCCTACACTCCTCGATTATGCAGGACTTGACGGCGATGCCTATAGTCGTAAGGCGAGCACAGATACACAATATTGGGACGGTATCTCGTTCAACAACACCCTTCGTGGTAATGATGCCGAGCAGGAAAAGCATGAATTCCTGTATTGGGAATTCCACGAAACCAATATGATGGCGTTGCGTATGGGCGACTGGAAATTGGTAGTGAAGGATGGTGCGACACTGTTGTACGATCTCGCTGTTGATGTGCACGAAGATACTGACGTTGCCGCAGAAAATCCTGACGTGGTTCAAAAGATGGTGCAAATCATCAACCAGGAACATATAACCAGCAACTTATTCAAAGTGACAATGCCTGGAGAATCAACAAAGAGATAATGTAGTGAATCGTTGGAATACGCATAGTACCTCGGATGCCGGGGGT
>JAFYWV010000030.1 GCA_017546505.1 Bacteroidaceae bacterium | reverse complement strand
TAGATTGCGTGCTTGCCGTTTGGCAAGCACGCAATCTATTTTATCTTATGTTGTCAATCAATACAACGCCTCGTATTCACTGGCAATCTTTGCCCAGGTATAATGCTCTTGTGCAATATCCTTCAGCTCTTTGCCATTGTCAACACACTGCTCAATCAGTTGCTGCAACTCTTCGATACTTGTGTAATAGTGCGCCTTCTCCTTGGTCGTCTCGCGGTTGTATATTACATCAAATGCAAGAATAGGTCGTCCAAAGAACATTGCCTCAACAAGTGAGGGGTTTGTGCCGCCTGCGCTGTGTCCGTGAATATAGAATTTCGTATTGTTGCGCAGTGTGTGGAGAATATCCAAATCATATATGCTGTCAAGCATTATAATATTGCTGCAATTGTTGTACTCCTCCCTTAGCTTTCTGCTATAACCGTTGCGTTGCCAATTGCCAATGAACACCAACTTTTCTTTGCTGTTCCTGAATGCCTCAAGTGTTATATGGCAATTGTTTTCGGGTTCAATGCGGCACACACACATTGAGTATTTGCCACTTTCAATGTTGTAGTGTTGCAATATCTCTGTTTCACGCTCTTTTGTAATGTCTATGACAGCGTGGTTGCCACCGTATGCAATGAGTGTAGTCTCCTTCTTGTACTCCTGTAGGACATAATCCTGTATACCCTTGTTGTCTGTGATTATAACGTCGGCAAAGCGGACGGCAATCTTTTCCGATAGTTTCAGGAATCTCTTTACCCAACCCTTCCACTTCGCTCTGCGGTATTCCAGTCCATCAATGTTCACAATGACCTTCTTGCGACAAAAAAGCTTGAATACGGGAAGGAATATGCAGCCCGAAACGCCAAGAACAAGAATGGCATCGTAACCGCATATAGAACGCATCATAGATATTATGTCGTATGGGATGCTCTGCACGCCGTTGGCTTTCAAGGGTACATACTTCAGTCTTGCTCCCTTGTACTCGTCCATCCTCTCCGGCATATCCTTGCTGCTGCAGAATATGGTATATTGTATGCCATTGGAGCAGTTCTCTCCAATGATATTCTCAACCAATGTCTCGAAGCCTCCGTAGCTTGCCGGTACTCCTTGCGTTCCTATAATAGCGACTTTTTTCACTCTTTATGCGTTGCAAACTGTTGTTTACAAGATATTTGCTATGTTGTTTACCATATGCCCGGCATCATACAGCCCGGCTTTTGACAAAGCATTCTTTGACAAATTTACAAAAAAATCTTTATTACGTAAAATATTTTCTATACACTTTTCTATCTTCCCACAATCTTGCGAGTCTATTTTGAAACCGTTCTCGCCGTCGGTGACCATCTCGGCAATACCTCCCACTGTGGGCACAATCACCGGCAATCCCGCTGTCATAGCCTCCAACGCAGTGAGTCCGAATGTTTCAATGGCATACTTTATGTTTGTCAGGTTCAAAACCAATGATGCGCGGTTGTAGAAAGGCGCAACGTCGTCTTGTCGAGGATATATTGTAAGGTTTGCAGTTGGGGTAACTCCCTTCTCCTTCAAATACCTGTCAATGTTCTCTTGTGAGTCATTTATAACAAGTTCAAAACTATATTTGTTCATCCTTGCGGCAAGTGCAATGAACTCCAGGGTTCCTTTGTATCCTTTGAGCGAACCAAGCATCAGCACGCGGCGGTTCTCAAAAGCCTTGTCGCTGTCGGGGTGCAACCTGGCAGCAAAAACCTTCTGCAGGGCATTGGGGATAACGTAAACCCTCCTCTTGCGGCGCAAGAACGAACGTTGGTACTGCGACACGCAAATTATGTCACTTGCGATAATCTGCATAATCTTTGCCAATATGCGGTATGCGGTACTTTTGGCCTTTGCATTCTCGTGGTAGTGATACACAACCCTTTTTCCTGCCAGGCGGCCGCCGATTGCAGCGCCAATGGGCAGAATGGTGTTTATGTATATTACAGTATCCTTCTTGAATATATAACCAAGTGCCACGAACAGTGTTCTTAACTGCACCCATAGATAGCGCATTGTCCTTACAATCTTGTTCCGTGCAAAGTTATAGTTATATTGCCTGAGTCTCAGTTTCTCCTTGCCCTCAAGCTCGTCAAGTACACCGCCACGCGAGGTTACAAGGTCTATGCTGTAACCTTTGTCAAGCAATCCTTCAACTACGGTGCGCAGAACCTGCGGGCTACCGCTGAAATCGTTGAAAAGGTGAAAACAGACTATATTTTTCATCTGGTGGTGTTTTTATGTTTTGGTTAATTATTCTCCCTCTGTCAGGGGTAATGCGGGGGGAGCATTGCTTGCGACAACGAAAGCTTTAGCTTTCCAAAGGAGTGCCGCTAGGCTTGTCTTCAGACCGGAGGGGTATTATCAAAATTTATATCAAATCATCCGTTTCAGCACCTTGCCCCATAGTGCGAATGGCTTTGCGGCGTCGCCGGTTACTTTGCCACCCTCGCGCATTGTAAAGCGCGAGACGATATCAAGCAGATACATTGCATACAGTCGCCTGTCAATCCATTGGCCGCCATCGCTCTCTGTGTAGGCTATAATCTCATCAGCGCCCCAATGCTTTTCAAACACTGCTGTCTGGGTAAAGAAATGGTAACGGTCAATCCCCGCAGGGTAGCTCATTGCCGCGTATTCAAAATCGAAAACAAATAGCTCCTTGCCATTTGCAAACATATTCCAGGGTGTGAAATCGCCGTGATGGGCGCAGAACTCGACCTCTTTGCCACAATACATATCTTTTACAGCCACAATTGATTTTGCTACAATGTTGCGGTCAATGTTCTGTGGCAACCACTCCGGGTGTTGCTCAAGTGCAGACAGAGTGGTGTAGTAGTCACTCTCCTCAAACGGCAGTGCAGTTGTAGTCTTCTCTTGCATCTGCAACAGGAAATCATCGTGTAATGCGCTCCATTCGTGTATCACGGCCGATGAGGCTCTCTTTTTTGTGCTTTGTACAAATATATGCGTGCCGCACGTCAATGTACCGCAATAGAGCGCTTTGGGAATGCCCGTAACACCACTGTTGTAAAGCCTTTCAAGTGTGTCGCTCTCTTTCTCGAACAGCTCTTTTATCTCTTTACTGTCACTCAATTTGCAGTAGCCCAAAATCCTGTCATTGCAGCTCAACTGCATTGTAATCTTCTGGTGTACCGATGGCGTACCCTCGAATATTGCAAACTCAAGCTTCTGCACGCCAAAGACCTTGCACAGCAGGTTGTGCAGTTCGCTGTTCAATCGGCAATTTATTGTTTGCGCCTTTATCGTCTTGCGCACCGGTGCCGCCCAATGAAGGCAAGGCAAAAGTTTTTTCACCATCTTGCCCTTTATGCCGCTTGGTTGGTACAGGTTCAGTGCTGTGCGCATACCGCGCGCCGGCACAATCCAATATTTGCCGTCGGCATTCCCAAAGCGGTAGAACCTTTTACCGCCGCAAAAGTCAAGTATCCTGTCAAGGCGTGTCATCGCTTGATGTTCTCACAGGTTTTCATTGCTGCATCCATTGCAACATCCATATTGTAATACTCCCAATCAACAAATCTTCCGGTCATAAAGAACTGTTTCTTTTCCATCTCCTCCTTTATGTCTTTGATTAGCTTGCGGGTGTCCGAGAATTGGATAGGGTAGGTATATTTGTTGTATTTGTGGGCAATGTAGCGTGGTGCAAACGGTATCTTTTTCAAATTCTCCTTTATCTCCTCTTCTGTGATATAGTCGGTGAATTCAATTGTGGCAGTAAAATCACCCTCGGCATTGTTCGATGCGGCAAAGTTGCCGGTGCAGATAATTCTGTGCGACCGGTGTATGTCGCTCGGCATATAAATCCAACTGTAAGGGTTCTTTTCTACGTGACAGAAAACCGATGTCGTGCCGTGGTATTCCAGATTGTCAATCTCTTCGCGATGTTTTGACAGAATATCTTCGTTCAGCATCGCTGGCAACTCTTTTATATTTCCACAGAATACCACAATGTCAAACGTCTCAGAGCCTATGCACCACTTGCCGTCAATATGCCTGATATCTGTAATTTCGTGGTTATACTCAATGTCAATGCCCTCGGCAAACCTGTCGGCAATGTATTGCGAACCATCTCTCTTCTCATACCAGAATGTAGAGTGTACAAACTCTTTCTCTTTTACTTTATTTATGTTGTTGAACATAATCTCATTGACGGTGGGCATTGGCAGTTTGCCCTCAAGCCACGAAAGTGGTACCTTCTTCAGGTCGCGTTTCCACACCTTTTCGTTATACGGCTTGAAGTAGAGCTCATACAGCGATTTCCCGAATCTCTGCATCAAGAACTCCTCGAAATTCTCGGGTTCTCTCTTCTCCCCGGCGGTGATGTCTAAAAGATCCTCAATTACGCTCTTTTGGAACTCTGTATCGCACATATATATATGGTTCTCAATGGGATAGGGAACTGTCAACTCTTCGTTCAGGTACACAACAGCATTTCTGTCCGACTTTTGGAACTCCTCGTCCCTGTTAAACTTGCTCCAGAACCAATCGAGCACATTCTGACGTTTAGTGTTGAATACGTGTCCACCACAAATGTGGAACAGACTGCCGCTAATGCGCTCGCATCTGATGAGGCCTCCAGGCTTGTTCTCCTTTTCATAAACCTTAACCTTGAAATTCTCTTTGAGAATATTCGCAACGGTGAGTCCTGATATTCCTGCACCAATTATGGCAACCGATTTCATTTCCATTTTGACAATTTTACAGGGTGAATGAATAGTGTATCTTCGGGATAGTCCTTGTTCAAAGCCTCAAGGCTGAAGTTGTATTTTCCAAGCACTCTGCTGTGGTCTTCTTCATTCCACAAAGTCTTCTCTTTGAGCTTCAAATCTTTGTCACATTGTATCTTGTTGCTTGTCAGCACCAATGCTGTCGGTATAGCAACCTCAACAAACAGTCTTGTTGCAGCAAAAGCTCCGCAGTAAAGTGCAAATTTCTCCATCACATCTGCTGTCACAAGTAAGATATCGCTGTAACCACCAACCAACGGATATGCCAGGCGGCCTCTCCTTCTCAACAGCTGCAGCTTCTCACACGTGTTCAGCGACCTGTTACGTCTGACATTCTTGTACACATATTTGAAAGGAATGTCACCAGTCGGCAAGTTATGGAATTTGAATCGCTCCGTGGCCTCTTCTACGCTAGGTATAACATTCTTTATCTCGGCCCCTTTGACATACGGGTTATATCCAAGAGCCTCTATCGTGCGTTCCCAATGCTTCTTTCTGGTCTGAAAAGAGGTTAATTCCAATATGTAACAACTGTCGTGTGATATGCCGCTCTTTTCCCAAAGGTTTGTCTCGTCAATCTCCGGATCGATTACCATATCATCGGCAACGACAAAGTAGTGCGTGAAACCCTTTCCCTTCAAATGGGTGTATGCTTGTGAAATATACCCCGAGAACTGGAATGACGACTCATACACCGGTATGACATTCTCCTCATCGCCGTCATAGAACGGAACAATGTGAAAAACATTGCTGAAGCGTCCTTTATAGATATTGTTCAGTATTGGAATGTTCCTGTCAAATCTGTGGTTGTATATGATTAACAGAGCTGTTTTATTCATCGTTTGTATCGTGTTTTTTGTGTTTTACAAGTTTGTTTTATCATTAGGTCTTTAATGTTCACATATTTGCCATCAGCAACTCCTTGAACTCTTCGCCGCGGGCGGCCCAGGTGAACTGCGCTCCGGCGTTCCGTGCCTTTTCGCCTATTGCAGTGCGCTCATCGGCATTTGTCATCCGTTCCATTGCTGCCGTCAGGTTGTCGATAACCTCTTTGCGTCCGGTGCGCGGAATAACGACTGCATATTCGTTCGAGAAATAGCGTGTGTATCCCGTTGTGTCAAGGCATATAAGCGGCTTGCCCATTGCCATTGAGTCGAACGACACTGTCACAGCACCCTCCTTCAACGAAGCATTCACCACAACGTCACTTGCAGCAAGCAAACGGTAATACTCGTCCATTGACACCTTGCCGGTGAATGTAACTTGTTCCTGCACGCCCAAATTTTCGGCAATGCTTTTCAGGCGTGCCTTGTCCGCACCTTTGCCCACAATGGTAAGGTGCATATTCTTGTGTGTCTTTGCCACGCGTGCAAAGCTCTCAATCACAAGGTCGAACCCTCGCCACGCATCAAGGCGGCCAATGGTGATGAACTCAACAGCGCAGTTGTCCTTGCTGTCTGCATTTGCAACAGCCGGCTGTTTTTCAACGGCAACATCGGTGAACAGCACTGCTTTGTCGCGCTGTCTGGCAGGTATATGGTCACGTGTAATCTCTGTCTTGCACAATATAAGGTCGGCGTTCTTACAACGCTTCTTGAACCCTGAGTTCAACGGCAGTATCTTTACCGTCGCGCGGCGTACCCATTCAATAAGGCGACTCTTGCGCGCATAGTGACGGCTGTATTCTGCAGGGATAGTCTCAAGACCACCCACAGGCCCCCAAACAAAGAACTGCTTCCTGCCGTATGAACTCACCTTCCACAGCACGTTGCCGTATGTGAGGTGGTGGAATATCTTTATATTATTGTCCTGCATTGTGCGCTTTACAATGCGGTTGGTACATAACTGCCAAATGTTGTAGTATGTGCGCACACCGCGCATACCCTTTTTCCAGAACCTTGCCCACTTTGGCAAGTCGAAGTAAAGGAAATGTATGCCGCTGAATTCGGGGTGCGCGGCAATCCAAGGCTCAATTGTGCCGCGGTTGCTTTCGCGCGTGAGAACCCACAACTCAAAGTGCTTCGACATCTCAAGCACCCAGTGCCATCCAACGCCAATCTCGCTGCCAAGCCCCGGCTCACAGGCGTAGGCCGAGACGAAGATTTTAAGTCTGTCGTTAATTTCTTTAGACATAAGTCTTAAATAATTAAATCATATTTGATTCATAAATGAAATCTGTCCAATCTTATGAACCTATGCTCCCTTTTGCGGTAGTTTAATCAAATCCTTCTGTGCAATGAACCACGGAATCAGTTTTTTGCATACGGGGATGCACAAAGCAGATAGCAGCAGTGTAATTATTGCAATGCTCCATTTGTCGCTCAAAAGTTCAATGCCTGTTTTGGGCAGCAGCACCATCAGTGTACGGTATATCATATGGTGAACACACAACAGTACAATAGAATAACGTCCACAATATGATACAAAAGGAATATATTTGATTGTTTTGCAAAGAAAGAGTACTGCAAGAACAGAAGTGATGCTTATGAAGTATGTGCTCCATCCTTCCAAACCATTATAATGGAGGGACAAACGGAATTCGGTTGTTCTTGTCAACAGATAAGCTATGCTCCAGAAAAGTATTGCAAAGACAATATTGTAGCGATCCAGTTTATTAGGGTATAGTATTTCACTTTTTTTCAAGTAAAATCCAAATGCAAAGAACGGCAACGCTGTCAGCGCTACATCAACGAACATCGGTACAAAAATACCTTTTTTACCAAGAAACCATCCGGCAAAACCAAGTATTGCAACAAGTATAATTCGTTGATAATCCTTTTTAATGTTTATCGTTATTTGACTGAATATGATATTGCACCAAAACAAGCACAGCAAAAACCATATAGGTCCATTGAAGAACTGTCTGTTAGTGAAGATGTCGAGTAAACCACCTGCATCAGTAACCAGAAACTCTGGTGCAAATGTTTTTATTCCATAGTATGCAATACATCCAACAAGATAAAAGAATAGAAATGGTATTAGAATCTTGTTTGTTTTCTTTATAAAGAAATTCAAACCTCCACCGTAGTCTTTAAAGAACAATCCCGAAAGAATAAAGTAAAGCGGCATTCTCACAATTTCAAGTCCTGGAATATGAATAGGCGCACCGCAGTGGCCTATAACAACAAGTAGTATACAGACACCTTTTGCAAGGTCAATGAATTCAATTCGTTTTTGTGACATCTTTTACTTCAATCTCTTTAAATTCTTTTTGTGTTGCTCATTGAACACATAATTCAGTATCTCATTTACTGCAACCTGCGGTGTGCTTTCGTTCAGCACCTTTGTATACCCCTTTTTGCTGGCAAGGTAGTCAATCTTTGCGTTGATGGTCTTTATGCCCTCCTCATCAAGTTCGCGCTTGCGTGTAAGGATAGTCTCGCTGCTTGCTGTGAGCAGAATGTTATAGTTCAAAGTGGGGATGAACAGTTTGCCCCACCAGTAGAGGAACTTTGGCGATAGGTATATCCTTGAGCGGCGGCTGTCGCAGATAATGTCGGTATAATAGCGGTCGAACACCACCACGCGTGTGATGCGTGTAACCGATTTCACCTTTACAAAATAGCCTATGATATAGTCCATTGAATAGTAGCATAGGCGCAGCAGCGAGTTCAGTTTGCCTGTCTTGCCACCACGGTGCGGGTCGCTGTAATTACGGTCAACCTCTTTTTTTATGCCGGCCGAATGTGCTACCTCGCCCAAATTGCCAAAAAGGGCAGGGCGGAAATGGTAGTACTTGTGCGCTGTCTTGAACACCGGTGCAATGCGCTCCAGTATGGTGTCAATCACCGTGGTCTTTCCGCTACCGTCTGGGCCGGTGAAACCGATGCTGAAGCCGGTGCGTGAACGCAGGTAGTTGCCAATGAAAGTGTAAAGGAACATTATTATTCCAGCTATAACTCCAAAAGGTCGGTGCTTTAGGTTGCTCCACAGCGCTTTAAAAAACAGGCGCTTACCGCGTTTCTGTTCGCACTCATTGACGTTGCCGCAACCGAAAATCTGTTTTATCTTATCTTTTACAATGTCGCTGTTTTCGGCAGCCTCACGTGTAGCGCGGTACTTCTCGGGGTATTTGCTACCGACAGCGCTGTTGTATAGAATCTTGTCAAGGAACTGGCACTCCACACCCACGTAATACAAAAAACCGTTGAACAGCTTGTGTTTCAGGAATTCCTCGGCGCTCATCAACTGCACGCCCCAAACCGATGTGTCAAAGAAGAAATCCCACTGTACAATCTCGGTCTTTTCTTCGGTTGTTGTGGCGCATACATAACTGATGAGGCGGTCACTGTTCAGGTAAGTTGTGATTTTCCACCCGCTACGGTCAATGAGTTCCACAAGAGCCTTTCTCATCTTTTTGTAGCTCTTGCGAGTAATTATAATGTCAATGTCACGGCTGTTGTTCCTGTCGGGCAACCCCTCGAAGTTGCGCAACACGGCATAATCTGCATTCTGATTAAGGAATCCGATAACTTCTTTTATATGTTCTATTGCTGACATAAATTTTTAATTTTTTAGACAGAAGTACACAAGGGCGCTGTTTCCTTTTTTAGACAAAAGTACAGAAGTTCATAAGTTCTTTTAACTATGTTGAACCTGCTTTCGCTCGCTTTGTGTGTAAGTAAACTTCCACACACTCGCTTGCTCGCAGCTTTGTACTTCTGTCTTAAATTAACTGTAGATGTTATTTCTTCTTGAAAAAGTTATGCTTAAGTTTGTCAAATATATACCCCGGGCGGTAGTATACTGATTTCATAATCTCCCACGCGCCTTTGAATACGTCTTTGCGTTTGAGGTAGAACACTCCGTTGCGTAGGGCATCGGCAGCAAGTGCATCGCGTTTTAGTCCTTTAATCTCTTTTTCACTCAATGAATCGTAGAACTCTATGAACGTGAGTTCCTTTTCACCACTGCGGCGCAACAGAAGATTTTTCTTTGTGTAGCGCATCTTCAGTATCATATTGAAGGAGTTTGCCGAGAGACCATTACCAATCTTGCGGTACTTACATAGAACCTTTGGCACAACAATAATAGCTTTGCCTTGTGTATAAAGGTCACTCATTCGTGTCCACAAGTCAAGGTCTTCGCAATAATCCTGATAGCGTGGCTTCCCTATGGGGAAGCCATCGACAACATAACCGCCTACAGACAACGCAAGTTCTCTGTCATAAATGGCTGTCGGTTGCATAAATATCAGTTTGCGGTTCTTCGCTTTCTCGTAGAACCCCTCTTTTGTATTTTCGCCAATGAAAAGACCGCCACCAATCTTTTTGCTCTTCTCGTTTACATATTCAAGATAACAACCCACCGCCATCAAATCATTGTCCGATGTTATCTTTTCATACATCGTTTCTATAGCATTGGGGTACAGCACATCGTCGGCATCAAGGAACATCATATATTTTGTTGTCGCCTTACGCTCGGCAAAATGGCGGGCATAACCAATACCTCTATTCTCCTCAAATGAGATAAATTCCGCTTGTCTTGGATTCTCGGCAAAGAATTGCTCAATGATAGCCACGCTACTATCGGTGCTGCAGTCATTGACAATGAGCAGGTGAAAATCCTGCATAGTCTGTGCCATAACACTTTCAAGTGTCTCCTTTATATACTTTTCGGCGTTATAAACGCAAATGGCAAGGGTAAGATTTGTCATAGGTAAGGGGCTATTTTCGTGATTTTATCACTTTTGCCGGGTTACCCCCAACAATTACATATTCCGGAACATCTTTGGTAACAACGCTTCTTGCACCTACAACTGAATGTGAACCAATCTTCTTGCAAGGCATAAACAGGCATTCGCGTCCAATCCACACGTCATCACCGATTTCAGTTCTTCCTTCAATGAATTTGAACCCTTGGTCTATCATTGGCTTGGCGTTGTCACTGATATTGTGTGTAAAGCCTCCAAAGAAGAAGTTATTAGGCCCCATCATAACATTGTCGCCTATTACTATATCTGACGGAACTAGACTATATGCTCCAATATTTGAGCGTGAACCAATACGAATATTGCGCCCATTGCCAAATCTTGCTTTTCTTCCAATGTTTACTCCTTGTCCAACATATTCAAAAATGTTTTTTACACACCAAACCCTTATAGCATTAGAAATCTTGCCAAAGAAACGTGAATCAAAGTTCGGTAGCCAATAAGCAAATCCATAATAGATGGCTAATGCTAATATCTCAATATGTTTATAGCGGTGTTTTGTGAAAATGTTACCTTGATATTGTATGCCAATAAAAGGCAAGGCGCGGCTAGCAAAATATTTTAATATTAACCTAAACATTCCTTTTGTTCCGTTTCTATATTCTAAAGGCATATCCTTCCATACGGTTTTTTGTAACGCAGACATCCATAATTCCCGTTTGGGCAAATCCTCGCCTTTGTACCAAGGTTTGTTTACAAATACGTAGTGTATGATTACAGGATGCTCGATTGCTTCTAAAACTCTGTCATATTCTTCTTTCCAAATCCTTGCTTTCAAAAATTCCTTTCTCGCATAAAAGAATAGCAAACAGTTGTACTTTGGATGCAAATATTTAACTTTACCCTCACAAACAACATTGAGCGCATCTTGATCAGGGAATTTGTATAGACTTGAGTATTTGACCAATAGTTGGAGACATTTGTCACCAACATTATGCTTACGCCAATATGCTAGGTTTAGCAACATAACACCGCTGTTAAAATACGTATGTTTGTTCTTGTCTATACCTAAGCGTGAATAGTCGTCAAATCTAATCAAGTCTTTAACAGCAGCTAATGCAGTTTCATCATCAAGTTGCATTGTAGTTAATTCGTTTAATGATGAAGAAACAACAGTGTCTACATCGAGATATAGAATTTGTTCAATATCATTAGGTAGAATACGTGGAGCGAAAAGTCTTAAAATGAATGAAGTGTTGAGTTTTTCAATGATATATGGAGATATATCTCTTATCTCGTCTTGTATTTGCTGAGATATCTCTAGGCAATATATGGATATTTGTCCTGTTGCATTACTATTGAACTGTTTATAAAGTTTTTCTAAATTCCTTACAGTAATATCCGGACATATAATGTATACATTAAAACAAAGATTGGGGTTGGAGTCTGCTAATGACTGTAGCATTACAGCTGCATATGGAACATAGGAGTCGGAAATTGCAATCAGAATATTCATATTTGTAAATTATTTCTTGGTCAAGTCAATAAAAGGCCTTATACCCAACTTCTTTTCATAATAAGCATTGAGATTATCAACACAAATTTGGTTGCGTTCGCGGTTGACAGAGAGCAACGTTTCGTTGTTCTTGATGCGTACCGGCAAATGATGGTACTCATAATTTGTAAAATAGATAGGTGTTCCTTTCAAAAGTGCCATACAAGAGAGCCAAACATCATCTGCTGTCAGGCATTGCTCAATGATGGCCTCTTTGTTGAAGAGTTCTTCGTGCAGTGAGTGTGGCGGGTATAGCACGCTGCTAACACCAAGCAATAGGAATCTGTTTGATAGTTTGGGGCTTGTGCCATCGGGCCACTCGGCATATTTTGTTGTAGTAGGCAGTATCTCTTTTACCCAGTTTGCAATTATAGCTTTGGGATATTGTTTATGTGCTTTAAGGTGACGTTCAATGAGGTCTGTCCTGTAAAAGAGGTCATCGTCAACGGTAATTACAATATCGTTGGGATTCTCTTTAATTGCATAGAAATACTTTGTATGTGAACGGATTCTATCTGGGCACAACTTAATCTGTAATCCGCGCTTTTGTAATTCCTGTAATTTCTTTGGGAGTTTCTCTATTGACTCTATTTGTCCTGCTGTAAGGTATAGTATTATTGCATCAGGTTTTATTGTTTGTCTCAAAAGGCATTCAATTACTAAATGTAATTTTGGTAGTCTTGGTGGGAATGATGTTAGAGAAACAATAATTTTTTCTGTACCCTTTCTTTTGTTCTCTTTTATAGAATAGGCAGGGTTGTTTTGGGTTAAGTGGAAATATATTGGCAATATAATATTGGCAAAAATGTCCGTAATTCTATTGCAAAGTGGATATAAATATATTTTGGATAGTAATTTATTCCTTTTTCCTCCCCAAAAACGTCTGTTGTCAAAGAAATTTATAAGGCTCATAATTTATTATTTGTTACTTTAGAACTTGCTGTCTCTTCTATTTCTTCCGTCTCTTCGTAAATCTCTGGATTGTACCTGTTTTCATAGAAATAACGGACACAAGTCATTACCATTGCCAATTCCCAAGCGTATTGTATATTGCCATTCATTGAACCACCTACTCCAACGAACATAAAAATGCAACCTAGTGACCAAAAATTATATGCGCACGTGAATGTGAATATCAGGGATACAATATAGTATATAAAGCCATAATCATAAAAGACTGTGCGATTTGCTTTATTCTGAATTCCGGCATCTATTCCATATCCTAACCAGGTTTCGCTTTTTGAGTAATCGGCATTTAATGTGTTAAGCACCGGTGTGATACGGGCAGAAGCAGAACCGTCAGTTTCTCTTACAACCCCCTTGTCAAGTGTTGCTGTTGCCTCAATGGTGTTTGTTGCCCTATCAAGTGATTCAATACCTGAGTTTTGTATCAAAATATAGCATACAGCAAGTGTCGGTATTACATAATACCAGTTGTGATTGCGTACAAAGTATAAAGAAAACAGTATAAGGCACACAAATGCTGTTCCGCTACCCATTGTGAGCATCATCCAAAGGAAACGTATTGTAATCCATTTGTGCTCCCCACTGAATAACTCGCTCAAAGTAAAAGGCCCTTCGTCGCGTTTATATTCGCAGCATTTGATATAGGCATAATAGAATACCAACATAAAACGACCGAAGGTACTTGGTTCCATTGAGAGTGATTGGCAACCTATTCCACGGTTAAGGTTCTGCATCATATTAAGTAGTGGAAAATAACCGATGCCGGCTATTGTAAACACTTGCTGTATTATACACACAACAAAGTATGTCATCATAAACCATTTGCATATTCTGATGAAATGGTCAATGGTGAACACTCTCTCAATATACACTAAATTGTAGAAACAGGTGTATGTAACAACCAAAAGAATGGAGTATATATATGTGCTCCAACGGAAACTTCCCGGGTGGAAACTTGCAACAACATATTGGACTATCAGGTATATGCTTCCCAATATAAGAGCTTTAGAGGCCTTGAATGTATAAAACAGCAGTACAAAAAATGATGATGCCATCAATGCCATTTTGATTGGGGCATTCATCGCAAAAGAGTCTATAGGCATATAGTAGATGCCGTAGAATATAATGAGTATTGTGGCGAAGAGTGTAAGACCTCTTTGTCCTTTGAATATATCAAACATAGTAAGGTTATGTTTTATTTTAGTAGATAAGTGCGTGAACTTTATTTTTAGACATAAGAACAAAAGTACATAAGTTTGTTTGCTTTTAACTTCGTTGAACCTGTTCTCGCTCGCTGTGCAACCTGCAAGTAAACTTGCGTTGCGCTCGCTTACTCGCAGCTTTGTTCTTATGTCTTAAATTGAATTTTGTTGCTGTATTACTTGCGGCCGAGCATAAATCTGAGTTTGCCATTGAATAGCCAAACCAATGGATAAGTCAATATTATGCAAATGACGAAATATATTATTGTTCTTGGTCCTTCAAAAGTGGTGTGATGAAGTATATGTTTATCAAATGCCATCAGCACTTCCATTGTGATGCTGAAATGCGTACACATCAATATAAGCGAGTTTACTCCCCAATAGGTGAAAAACCTTTCAATAATGTTGTTGCAGAGTGTAGCAAACAGGCACATAAAAGCAATGGCCGGCAGTGTGTTGCTCAAAACGCCATTGATATAATAGATATTGAACGGAGGCTTTATTATCAGAATAAAACTGATTGCAAATAGCATTGCAGATATTGAAAGTAACTTAATTTTGTTCATTTCCAAAAGAGTTTTCCCCCATTTCTTACCCAATAGATATCCTATTGCTATTATTGGCCAGGCATACAACCCACGCACAATGGGCTGCAATGGAGCATCAAGTATCTTGTTGAGTTCACTGTTGTCACGTATCGGTGACCAACAGCTATTGTATAGATGATTTACAAGCAGTGTTATAGCCAATCCAATGGCTGCCCACATCCACACTCTTTTGCTATTTTTTATTGATGTGAATATACACTCGCCAATCAGCAGCACCGGCAAGAACCAAAGTGTACCGATACCGCGTAGAACAATTGTCTTGTATATGTCGCGCAGCAATATACCACTTTCCATTAGCCCAAGTGCCACCCAAAGAACGTCAAAAAGAATAATCAGGGCACTGAACCAAAGATATGGCATACCCAGTTGTCTTATTCTCTTTTTAAAAAGTTCCTTTACTGTGATTGGCTTATCGTTTATACCGGTAACCCATCCCGATGTTACATAGAACGCAGAAATCATAAACATTCCAATCCAGACATTGAGCCAACCGGGAATAACTCCTCGCTCAAAATGCAGGAATGTTATGCAAAGGATTGCAACACCTTTTGCAGCATCAATATAATCTAATCTTTTGTTCATACTTTAAATGTATCAAACAACGTATGTTTAGTTATGTTTTTAAGACATAAGAACATAAGCGTAAGGAACTGAAAGGTGAAAGCAGAAAGGTTGTGCAATCAATGGAACTTCCCAACAATAGTGTTGCTGATTCTCGAAGATTTTGTTTCTGCAAATAGCAGCAACGCCGCTTTTGTTCTTTTGTACTTCTGTACTTTTGTCTTAAATAACTAAATCATTGAGTAACTTAATACTTCTGTCTATTACTTCTTTATTTTGTTGTATAATGTAAACACTGCCACATACATTTTCATCGACAGCTTGGCAAGCTGCTTGCCAAACCAATGGTCGTTGCTGTAGTGGTCAATGAAGTAGCAGCGCGATTTTCCCCACACCTTGAAACGGCGCACAGGGTCGCCTTTCTCGATCTTTACGTGGCGATGTACTGCCTGTGCTGTAGCAAGATAATACATTTGTTTGCCGGCAAGCTCTACCTGGCGCGAGAGTATAGCCTCTTCGCAATATAAAAAGACCTTTTCATCGAAGAAATTTATCTCTTTAAGGAATGCAGTTCTTATCATAAAACAGCAACCGCTTACCTTGTGGCAATAGTGGCTCTCCTTGTTATTATCTATGAAATCGTATGCATCGCTCTTTTTTCTCTTGCTAAAAATATTCTTTATCCATCCGAATGAGCCTCGCCAATTGCCTTCCTTGCCCATTGGGCTTTGGTGAATACCGTCGGCACCAACAATGTCGCTGCCACAGACGACAATATCCTTCTCCTCTTGCATCTTTGCAAGCACGGTTGCAAGATAATCTGTTTGCGGGAACTCCATATCGGGGTTCGCTATCAGTGCATATTCATAGCCCTTCTCTGCAGCATAGCGCAAACCAACATTGTTGCCGGCGTTGTAGCCTCTGTTTTCATTGTTGGCAATGAATGTGCAGCCTTGCTCCTTGCACAGCAATTCCACAGCTTTGCAGTCCTCTTCGCGTGAACAGTTGTCCACAACAACAATCTCTTGCTCAACGCCTTGTTGTGCTTTAAGGTATCCGATGCACTTGCGGCAGTCGGCACTGCTGTTGTAGTTGAGTATTATGATGGCTATTTTCATTTATATACTATTTTTAGACAGAAGAACTTAAGTGTAAGAAACTGAAAGGTGAAAGCGGAAAACTTGTGTAAGTAAACTTTCACACACTCACTTACTTGCAGCTTTGTACTTTTGTCTTAAATAAGTTCAGTTATCTATGTAGTCTCAAATATAACCTGCGGCGGATGTTGCCGGTAAAACGGGCTATTTTATCTATACAAGGGAAAATGTGTTTCCCACAGGTGATTCGCAAACTGCCGCGGTCAAAGGCTGTCGTACGGCCACCCAAGCATACAATGTTGACAAGTTCCTTTATTGTCAGTTTGCGCACAAAAGCTGTGTTGTCAAACTCTGCAGCTTTTTGCAGTGGTGTAATATCTATATGCTTGTTTAGTTTCAATATTCCCTCAACAGCCTGTTTCCCCCACGACCAGAAGTGTTTTCCCAATGGTGCCGGGTTGGCTACAATCTCGTTACATATCCATTTTGCAACGGCAAAGTTACTTTTTACAATCTCATTCTCTTTGTATTCGCAGTCTTCTTTGAATATAGGTGCAATTTCGTTGCCAAGCTTATATCCAATTGTGCTTGGATATGGCGAGGCCGAGAAATAATTCTCTATTAGTGTTGTTCCCTCTGTACTTAATTGTGTGGGACTATAATAGGTGTAGTATCTTCCGTATCTGCTGTGCATAACATCGCCTCGCACTCCGTAGTAGAAGAATGTGGTCTCGGGGTAGCCCTCTTCTTTTAAAATGTTGTTTATCATCAGTCGGGTAGTACCTAACCAACCAACGTCAACCATAGCTGTCGTTTTGTTGTCAAAAACTTTCTCTTGTGTAAAATAGCCATTCAGCAGTGCGCGTTTCTCCTTTGCACGTTCATTTAGTGTTGAAATATACTTGCTTTCATTGCCGAAAATTGCATCAAGGAATATCTGTTCCTGTTCTTTGGTAGTAACCTTCTCAAATTCAAATGTAATGCTGAATTTTTCTTTCAGTTCATCAATGGTTGTACCCAACGACAGTGTCAGTTCTTTGACGCTTTTGCCTCTAATAGTTCGCTTATCCTGTATGGCAAGGAATTTTTCGGCAGTGGCATTGTACAGGTAGGGCAATAGCAACGCTTTGCGCGAAACAAACAGATAGCGTAGTTCTATTTCATTGTGTGGCAGTTGTTCGGCAATGCATTGCAGAATATAACTGTCACGTGAAAGGAAGTATAGTGTCTTTATCCCTCTTTCCTTTGCTGTTTCAATGACAAAATGGACATAAGGGATGTATGCAGGGGCAACAAAATCTGCAGCGATTGTCGTGTATGCATCGTTCTTAAAATGTATTCTTGCGGCACGGCTTAGTCCTGTGAGTATTGAACTCTCGTAATAATCTCTGTTGTCACGTGGAAGTATTGTGCAGTTTTCAGTTGCGGTAAAGTCTGTGTCAACCTTTGTTGCTTTTATGCCGTAGCGCTTGGCCATCTTTACATCGCTTACCGGGTGGTCGCCATAGTGCTCCCACACTCGTGGCTTGAGTTGCTCTTTCAGCTTTTTATATAATGCACCGTTTGATTTGCGGGTGTTCCATTCGCACGAGACATATACAAATTCGTCGCTATTTATGCACCCTTCACGTAGTAGAATTTCTTTGAGCATTTCGCTCGGCAAGTACATATCGGAGATAAAGCAGATGGTATAACCTTGCTCGCGTTTAGCTTTTATGATATCTTTTATATGCGGGTTGGTAATGAGATTCTCGCTTTCGACGCACTTTTCCACCTCAATAAATTTTGCCGGTGTGTATTCGGCAAAACCGCAAAGTTCTTCACAGCTGTATATGTCCTCAATTGTTACGTCCTTGCCGGGGGTGTTTTTTCTTGCCTTGCTTTCCGCACCTTTGCGCCAAAGGAGGAAATCCTCTCGCTTTGCCTTGTCATTTGGGTACAACTTGTGTGCAAGAATATAGAATATATTCTCTGGCTTTCCACATTTGCGTATTAGCGTGGTGTCGAATATGTCAAACGATGCGAGTTTCATCCTTCGTATAACTTATTTAGTCTGCAAGCAATTTTGTTTGTCAGTTGGTCTATTCCTGTATATTTGAACAAAAGCATTCTGCCTTTGTCTATGAAAGCAGAAAATATAATCACTGCAATACCAAAGAGATATAAGTAGAGTGTATTGGGCATATAGCCTTGGAATTTGTTCAATAAATCTACTATATACGTTCTCATTAGCCCCTGCTCGTGTATGAGGTATGCCGCAAATACGTGTGGTGCAATAAAAGTGGTAGTTTTTGCAATTATTCCCCTGTCGAGTATTTGTAAATTCTTGAACCACATAAAAGTGGCTATTGCTAAACTCCAAGTGATTAGTGAATTATATCCTAAACAAATCACACCCTGTCCGTATATATTACAAATGTTGTACAGAATTAGCAGACCGAGTGTCGCTGTTCCCCAATATTTGAATTCTGGTTCATATAATCTCAAATAACCACCGGTGATGAATACGGTAATCATCCATAAAAGTGAGAAACTATTACCAAACAACTCAGCGAATGGGAATACTATTAAAAGAGAAGAAGCTATCAGTAATAAAGTAGCAAGCAGTATTTGATACTGTCTTTTGCTTATCGTTGCACATACTTTGCAGATAAAGGGCGAAAGTAGAATGACGGCAAGATACTTGTTAACAAACCAATAACTGAATTTTGTTGGAGCAAAAGGCATTATTGATTTTGTGATGTCATATAGATCCGCTTTGCCAAACAAATACAATATTATTGTTATTGTAAATGTATAAAAAATGGTTTCATTTATAACCCTTAATGCTCTTTCAATCTTGAACTTTGATGTAATAAGGAAATAACCTGAGATTAAAACAAAACAATTGACTGCGTGGGGTGCTATGGCAAATGGAGGGAAAGATTCTATTCCACTACGGCCTCCAATATGTCCTGTCACAATGAACAACATACATAGTATGCGCAGTATCTCAAGGCTGATTTGTCTTTGTGCTTTCATTGTATATTCAATGTCTCTTTAAGTTTTTTATATGAACTATCCCATTTAAACTGTTTGATGAACTCGTTGCCGTTTCTTGCAATGCGGTGACGCAGTTCTTCGTCTTTTATTAGGCGTATAATATTATTTGCGAGCGCCTGTGCATCCTTGATTGGTGAAACAAGCGCAGTCTCTCCATCCTTTGCCATTTCAAGGTAGCCTTTGTTGTTTGTGCAGGCAACGGCAGCACCGCAAATCATAGCTTCACCAATCGGCAACCCCCAGCCTTCAATATTGCTTGTTCCAATGAAAATGGCCCCATTGTTGTATATTTCGTTAAGTTTTTCTTTGCTTGGCAGTTGATTATATGTAATCCACTCAGGTAGTGACGCCGGCGCAGGTGGTGTGCCGAACAAATTCGCTTTCAATTGCGGTATTTCTTTTTTAACAATATTAAGAGCTTCAAGTCCGTACTTTGCCCCTTTCAACTCAATCGTGTGGTAAAGCATTGCAACGTGGTATCTATACTTGTCACTTATCCTTATTTCTTCTCTAAAATCGTTAAAGTTGAAACCGTTGTAAATGAGTGTACACGTTTCGTTTTCTTCCTTCTCAATGATATCCTGCAACCATTTTGAGATTACAATCTTCTTTAGTGGATAATGATATGTCTCTCTTAACTTTTCATCTGTAACACCTCCCCAATTCTCATATCCCTGGATAAAATAGTATTTATTCTCCGTTGGGTAATCCTTTACATACATAGCAGTGTATGGAGATGTACAAACGTAAATATCACTCTTGGGAACGTGGTTGTAATTAAGAGAGAGTGTCAAGTGTTCCTTTACGCGCTTGTCGAGGTTAAACCATTTGCGGCAACTATACCCTTTTATGAGCGTTTGGATGTATCTCACACAGTTTGTCAGCTTGAAATAGAGCGATTTCTTTTTCCAGAACAGCGAACCTGAGTAGACAATATTTACCCTGTGTCCATCGGCAACAAGCCTGTTGGCATATTCATAAACCACCTTGTAGCCACCTGTTGGGCCGCTAACCGGATGTGGGAATATAAAGGTTATGCTATAACTCATTTCCTTGCAAACTTATTGTAACCTGCAGTAAATATGTTAAAGAACTTTCGTGAAATGAATTTTATGGACACCCATTTTTTTGCGTAAACGTATAACTGTAGGCTGATAATGTTCTGGTGTCTCCCTTCTGCTACGAAAGTAAAACGTTCGTTGTATTCCTGTAGAAGTCCAATATATGTCTTGAAGGCATCATTTGCACTAAAGTAGATTTTAAGATTCTTGTCTTTGATGATACAGGCTCTATAAAGTCCTTCTGAATAGAATGAGCCAATAACAGAGGGTTCAAGAACCTTTTTGATATAATTGAACGTAATACCGTTGTCACTTTCCCAGAGTGTAAGATTCTTGAAATTGTAACTTACAAGATAATACTTATTGTCAATGAAATTGACATCTATGTGCCACGGCATATTCTCTGCACCGGCAAGGATACATCTTTTCTGTATTGTCCATTCTATTCCATTGTACGATTCGGAATATGATAGTTCTCTGTGTGTGCGTGACTCGCTATTGACATACCACATCCGGTATTTCCCGTTCTGATATAAAATTGCAGGGCTGACAACCATATTCCCTAAAGAATCACCGTTAACGGTTGCAAGGTCTACCATAACCTCCCTTGTACTCCAATTGATGCCATCACAGCTACGCTTTCTTACCAATTGAATATTTTTGAAGTTATCAATTATACCTTTACGGTGAGTAATGCGATACCAACATTCCAAATTATTATCCACGAACACAAGGTGGGGGTCCGAAAAGTAGTTGAAATCCTTTATATCAGTTTCTGTAAGGTCATCTATCGGGTTCTTTTTTATTTCGGTCCAGTTTATACCATCGTTTGAAACGTGGATTGATGGGCATTCTTGTCTGTCGCGGTAAGGTTTACCCTGGGGTGGAAATGGCGTCTCCGCCATCCAATACTTGTATCCATTCCATCCGTTTTTGAAATAAATGACACTTGGGTGATAAGGACTATTACTGTTGTCGAAAGTTCTTATCTCAAGCGGCTTCTGATTATATGGGATTAACTTAATCCATAAAATAACAAAGTAGAACAGAACAACGAATATGAATGTAAATGTGCATATTAATATATCCATCACTTATAATAGATTTGGATTCCTCGAAGCAGTTTGTTTTTTATTCTTTTCAGAATGATTAAAAAATATCGTATTTGACGGTTTGTTGTTGTAATAAGCAAGCGTTCAATCAACAATGATTTTATTTTGTATCTATTTATATCATTCAAGATACTCTTGCAATAATCTGTATCCACCCATTTGGGCTTTTCTGTAGAGAAACCAAAGTTGTAATCATAGCTTAGGATTTTACTTATTACAACGAATTTTGTGTAGTGGTTTCTCACTTCTGAAGGAATGGAGTCTTCAATGTAATGAAAAAACAAATCTTCATATTCCACACCACCGTCAAAGGTGTGCATTATGCTGTTCTCGTGCTGTCTGTAATAGTAGACAGGTTTTGTTGTTGCAACAACATTTTTTTTATTGTTAAAGGCTATTCTTGTATTCGCAATGCAATCCTCGCCCATTATAATGTTTCGTGGAATATCAAAAACGGCAGGGGTAAACAATGTGCGTTTTATAAGTTTGCAATATGGCCCGCTATCGATGCCCAGTATCATCTGTTTTCTGTAATCGGTTGGTGATATGCTTTTTGTTCTGCTAACTTGATTATTTGCAAGATTTGTTGAATTTGTACTGAAACGCCTCAATGTGCCTGTTGAAATTTCTGTTTCGGGTTTTAGAATTGAAACAAGTGTTTCGAGTGCATCGTTGGGCATAAGGTCATCAGCATCTGCAAAGGTTATGAACTCACAATCTTCGGCCTCGTCAACACCCCGTGCTCTTGCGCGTGTCACTCCGGCATTTTTCTGATGAATAACGGTTATTCGCGGGTCTTTTTTTGCGTATTCATCGCAAATTTTGCCAGCATTGTCGGGCGTGCCGTCATCGACGAGTATAAGACGGAAGTTTGTATATGTCTGTGCAAGAATGCTATCTATGCACTCTGCAACATATATCTCGGCTTTATAAACGGGAACAACTATTCCAATCTTTGGATTCATCTCTCAAAAATAGATTCTGTTGAACGGCTTGTTGTATAGTTTTGATGCTGCATAGGGGAAATTGCTGTTGTACATATCTCCGGTTATGAACAGATAGACCTCTTTTGCGTGAGCAATAAGGAAAAAGTCGGTCAATGTCTTGTCGTGTGCATCTTCTGCATTGCTTACTGTATTGTCAACGTGTTCGATGTTTCCAGGCACAATGTACGTGTATTCCATTTTCTTTGCAGCTTCAAGAAATGTGTAACTATCGGAATTTACAAGTATTCTTGTATTCGGGTGTCCTTTGTGCAGCATTTCAATCTGCTCTATGTTTCTTTTTATGAGTCCTTTTCGCTCAGTTTCGCTCAAATGGCCGTTTGTGCTGTCGGGTTCATTGAAGTCGCCCAACAAGTCAAGAAAACGGAATGAGACACTTATATATTCGTTCCCAAGTTTTTTGAGATGTTCTGACATAAGTCCAAGCAAAAGAGGGGATGGCTTGAATAGCTTATTGAACAACCTTGCAAAATCATATTTGAAAGAGTAGGCTGTATTTGTCCTTATATGAAATTCGCTATATTCTTTTTTCAGCTCTTTCTTGAACCATTTTTCGTGTTGTGTAATCTCAAAGTCGCTACCGGTTCTCATCTCTAGGCAGCAAATATCTGTGTTGTTTAGATTGTAGCATAAATCCTCTGCTGCTATTTCCCAATCTACGATATTGGGTTGCAAATAACGCGAGAGATTAAATGGGTGAGTAAATAGTATCTTGAAATCAATGTTCAGTTCGGTACAGGTCTTATATATTGAAACGATGCTACGCAAACGGTCGGCCAGGCCAAAAGCCCTCTTTTTGTTATCATAGATGAGAACAACCCTTTTGGGTTTGGTTGTTTCTGCTTTATCGCCTGTAAAATACCCCTCATTCAATCGGTCAATAGATTTACGGTATATGTCACAATCCTTTTGTGCAATGTACCATTTGCCGTATTTGTTAGAGAGTATCTTACGTTTCAATACTTTTAAGAAGTGCGGAACTTTCATTGTGTATCTATTTGAAATGCAACTTAAACATAAATCTTCCCAGGGCTCCGGTATTGAAGGCTACCCAATAAAATGCAGAAGTCTTAAATGGAAATTTGAAATTACGGAATCTCCTGTGTGCAAACGGGTAAAGTCTACAGGCTTTTTTTATGTCTTGTCTCAAAAGTTGAATCTTAAATGTCAAGGCCATTTCGGTAAACTCATTTTTGCATACGTCATACAACGAAAATTCTTTTAAGTAATCATATATATGTTGAATATTCCTTTCTGCTTTGGAAATATCCAAATTATGTGTTGCCGCATTTTCATTTAATCTGACATAGTTGTATAGCGGTTTATCGACATACTCCATTCGTGGATTGTGTGCCATTAGCTGTATGGAAATAAATGTATCTTCATAAATTACAGCATTCTCATCTGTTCTAATATTGCATTTGTTCCAAAAATCCCTATTTATTAGCTTAATACATAACCATCCTGGAAGCTGTCCGGTGATGAGTCTTTTTATACTCTCTACAGGTTCACTATTGATATCAAGTGTACGTTCTACAATTCCCTCTTTGAATATTGCCTTAGCACAGCACCATACAATGTCGGCGTGTTTTTTTATTGCAGCAGATGACATTTCCTCGAGCATTGTCGGTTCAATGAAATCGTCGCTGTCAACAAATGCCAAAAACTCTCCTCTTGCTTTTGCAATAGCGTTGTTGCGGGCATTTACAACACCGTGGTTCTTCTGGTGTATGACCTTGAAACGCTTGTCATTGGCTGCATATTCATCGCATATTCTTCCTGCGTTGTCGGGCGAACCGTCGTCAACCAAAATAGCTTCCCAATTTGTATATGTTTGGGCCGCAATAGAATCTAGACATCTGTGGATAAATTTCTCAGTATTGTATACCGGAACAATAATGGATATTAATGCTTCAGGGTACATAGTGTTACTTAATCTTGTTTTTCAATTATATATGATATTGGTCTCTTTTTTAAGCCTAGTGCCCATATAATTTCATTTCTTAATCTCATCAGGTAATCATAAATGCTTGTCTTGTGTGTTACAAGGGGTATAGTTCTCCACAATGAAATTTTTCTATAGTGTAGAAATCTGTTGCAGAATGGATGCCTTGAACCTTTGAACCAAGGTTTGCTTGCTCCTGTGAAGTGGATTATTATCGGCTTTTGGGCTGTGTTGATAATCTCCTTAACAAAATTCACATTATAGTTTTTGGTATATTCAGATAAAAGGAACATCGTTTGCAGATTGTTTTTTATGGGTAAAAGTCTGATTTGTTTATGTAATACTGCATTCAATGTATCCTGGTCGTGAAATATTACCCTGTCGGTGTTGTTGACAATATATTCAAGACATTTGTTTACAATGTTGTTTTCTCGCCAATATTTTAGATTGAATAGAATGACTCCGCTGTTTATGTAAGGATGTTCCTGGCTGTAACACAGGCGTTTGTAATGTTCTTCATTATAAAATCCTTCGTCAATGCAGGCACCCAATGCATATTCAGAAATGTCTGTATTGTAAAGTCCTTTTATTGAACCGTTAATGATTGTGTCACAGTCAAGATATAAAATCTTGTCAAGGTCTTTAGGAAGTACATCGGCAGCAATGAGTCTATAGTAAGCTGCAATGCTTACGTGATCTCCAACTCTGATAGGACACTTTTTAAAAATGGTTTTGTCTATTTGAATTATCTCTATTTTTGCATTGTATAATTTGGATAAACGCTCCAGATTTTCTTTGTTTTTTATACTTAGCGATTCACACATAACATATACCTCAAATTTTGAATCTTTATTGTTTTCAAATAGCGAGGTCAGCATTATGCCGCAATATGGGACATAATTGTTGTCGGGTGAACAGAGAATTTTTATTGAATTGGAACTTTGCATATTATTATAAAAATGTTGTTCGAGTGGCTTGATTTTTTAATTCCGATTGCAACAAGATGAATTGGTGCTTTTAAAAGAAAATAGCCAACACTGTTTAACTTGAAATGACTTGACTGTTTAATGAATTCAAGGTCTTTTTCTGTTTTTATTCAATTAACCTTGTATTTATTAACAGGAGTAGCTCTTTTTAGTTCTTATATGATAACAGATTTTTGACTTTTTTAATGTTTATAGATAAAAAACGAATTATTGGGTTTTCGTATTTAAAAATAATTTCATCAATTGGAGATAGTTTGTATCCGTGGATATTTATATCTTTTTTCAGTTCTTGGTAGAATTTTCGTTTTTTCATTCCTTTAACGAAGTATTTATATCCCCAAAATAAATTGAAACTGACCAATCTGTTCTTTATTGTGGTTCCAATATAAGTGTCGTGATATTCTTGTGGTATGGATAACTTTAATGCGTCATAGAATAGTTCTTCGTGCTCCAATGTAATTTTGAATTCTTTACAGGCACTGCTATAATTGTTTTGTCTATAGAAGTAATATGGATGTGTTATTATCCTGATGTTTTTGTTGCTATTGAATGCTAGTCGTAAGTTCATTATGGCATCTTCTCCAAAAACGATATCCCTTGGAATGTCAAATGTTTTCGAGTTAAATAAATTCTTACGGAACAATTTACCCCAAGGTGCCCCTCCATAGCAAATCTCGAGTTTTTTTATGAATGAATTAAAATCCAAAATGTTTTTAGCTACTTCATAAGAGTTGAAGTACACGCATTTATCTGTTTCAGTACAATATGTCGTATTCATAACTATATCTGTACTATCATCCATTTTCTTTCGGTACTCATAAAGCGCATCCATTAGCAAAATATCATCGCCGTCGACAAACGTTATAAACTCGCAGTCTTCTGCCTTTTCAACTCCGCGTGCCCTTGCACGTGTTACACCTGCATTTTCTTGGTGAATGACAATTATTCGCGGGTCTTTTTTTGCGTATTCATCGCATATTTTGCCGGCACCATCGGGTGTTCCGTCGTCAACAAGTATTAGACGAAACTTGGTATAAGTCTGTGCAAGAATGCTTTCAATGCACTCTGAGATATATTGTTCGACCTTGTAAACGGGTACTATTACTCCGATAAGGCCAATTTCCATTTTCTTTGTCATTTTTTCTATATGATTTTATTTAAGAAATCTGCATTAATAAAAACGGTTGTTGGCTTTTGGACTTTTATGCAATAATAGGTTCTTGGCTTTTTTAATGTTTATTGCCAAAAAACGGAAAAGACGGTTCTCACAATAGAAAATAATCCTGTCAATAGCAGAGAGATCGTATTTGTATGTCTTTATATCCTTTTTCAGTTCTTGGTAGAATGTAGTCTCCTTCATACCTTTGACATAATATTTATATCCCCAAAACCGAGAAAAGTTTGACAAACGGTTTTTTATGGTCAATTTGAAATATTTGTCTTTTTCTTCGTATGGTATTGAAACTGACAAGTGCAGTTGAAACAGATGTTCGTATTCGGGTGTACTACTGAAACAATGAGTAATACTGCTTTCGTTCGGTCTGTAGTAATATATTTCTGGCTTGTTTAAAATACTGACATATTCTTTTTTACTTGAGAATGCAAGTCTTATGTTCATTATCATATCCTCGCCAACAACTATGTTGCGAGGTATGTCAAAGATATGTGTGTTGAAGAGTTTTTTACGGAACAGTTTGTTACAAGGCCCAATGTTTATAAGACAGTTATCTCCAATAAGCTGTGAACGGTATCTGAATGTCGATAACTTATTGGTTTTTAGATTTATTTCATTAAGCACTATGTCTATATTCTCGCAAACGGCATTGTGTAAAACCTTCAGGTAGTCTGTCGTAATTGTGTCGTCACTATCAACAAATGCAATCCATTCGCAATCCTCGGCCTCCTCTACGCCTCGTGCACGAGCGCGTGTTACACCGGCATTCTCTTGGTGAATGACAGTTATGCGCGGGTCTTTTCTTGCGTATTCATCGCATATTTTGCCGGCACCATCGGGTGTTCCGTCGTCAACAAGTATTAGACGAAACTTGGTATAAGTCTGTGCAAGAATGCTTTCAATGCACTCTGCAATATATCGTTCTACCTTGTAGACCGGTACTATTACGCCTATGAGGCCTTCTTTTGTATTCATTAATTTAAATTCTTTGCCAAAAATGATAATGATTTTTCTTTCATTTGTTTGTAAATGGAGTTTACTCTCTCCCAATCTATAGGCATTTGAAGAACTTTGTTTACTTCACTGAGTGAAGAAACAAGTCTCTCTTCTAACTCAAATAACTTCAGCAATGATTCAAATCTTGCCATTCCTCTCTCTCTGTTGCCATAGACAATGAATGGTTTGTTGAATATTATTGAGAATACACAAGCGTGAAACGAGTCGGTTATAACGAATTCTGCATCATAAAATGCTCGTAACCATTTCTCAACTGGTTTTTGTATGCGCTCTTCAAGTGGAGCATTGGGTTCTTCATATCTTGAATTTACAAAGAATGGTTTCAAGCCTTTATTCTTTGCAATGCAGTCAGTTATAATGTTTGTCTCTTTCTTATTGTCAAGGATGTAGCAGAATAAGTTGCCTTTGCTTTGTTGTGTGCAGGCTTCTTTGAAAATTTCTATGTAATTTTCTTTTGTTAGCAACATTGTCGGATCGAGAACGTGTAATGCCTCTACTCCGAATTTATTTTCGCACATAACTTTTGCAGATGATTCTCTAACTGAAATAGCATCGAATTTCTTTAAAAGTGCGGTGCAGTTTATTGTCTGATTCTCGTCGTATTCCCACTCTTCTGCTCCAAAAGATGCAGCGTAAGATATACGTTTTATATTCCACTTCTTTGCGAAATCAAGATATGCATTTTCAATTCTCGAAAAAAAGTATTTTGGTCGCCATATCTGGTCGCTGCCTACAATAATTGCATCAAATTTGTTTTTTTTGATATCTGAGAAATCTCTGGTGTATATCCTTTCGATATATTTATTGATAAATAGTTCTGTGTGTTGTGCAATGATTTTTGGTGTTTTGTTTATTTCGACATCAGGTCTTACAACAACCTTTTGTTGCATAATATGTTTGAGAATGGCATTTTTGATATATATAGGATACCTTTTATACCACGGTCCTAAACTGACATATCTCGATTTATCAATAAGTATGGCTTTATGTTCCATATTTTTTAGGACTCTTTGCAATGCATAGGCCTGGAGAATACCTCCAAAATTATTGTGAAGAGGCAATGTTAGAATACCAATTTTCATTTCAATATCCGGTTTTTAATGTTCCATACCATCTTGCTCCATATAATCTCAAACTTACTTTGTGTTGTACATATTTGAGTTGCTTTGCTGACTCCTTTCTTGTGAAGAAGTCTAAAGAATTTTCTGCGTCTTTTGGGCTCGCGTACATCGCGCTCTATCACAGGGTTGTGTTTCAGTGCCTCGCTATAGGGGATTGGGGTTTTGTCGAAATGTGGCAATCCGCACTCTTTCCTAACCATTACAAGCGACAGACCACGGTCGTCATCAATTCCCGGGCATATCTGCTGTGCACCCCAAAGGTCGGCAAGCGTGATGTCGCTGCCACTTTTGCCACTGCGGGCAGGGCATTTGTAGCACGAAGGGCGAAGGCACAGGTCACCGAGGAAACATCTCATATAAAGGTTCTTGTTCATTCTATCCCTGAACTCGAGTTCATTCCCTTTTCTATCAGTATATTTAATTACAAAACTGTAATTCTTCCAACCCTCAGCCTTGTTGCGGAATTGTATGTCACTGATTGTAGCAATGTCGTTTGCACGGCAAACCTCGTTGAGGTATTTTCCCCATACCAATGGACTTGGTGTGCCGTGACATACAACATCTACAGTCTTCAGGTTCTTGTACTCCTTGCGTAAGAATCTTTTGAGGCCGGCTATCTGGCACGGAGTGCCGCTGAAAAGCACATCTTTCCCCTCTTTTAGGAACGTCTCTGCAACAGAATAACTGTTGCCAATGTTGCTCTGCACATATTTACTGCCTCGTAGTTTCTTTATGTCGTTAACATTGTCAACTTGTATGTGCTCTACATTCCAATTTTTATTGAATGCCGCACCAAAAACAATGCCACCTTTGTTTATGGTCTCCTCGGCAAGCAGTGTGAATATACCACCCGATGAGCTCTCCTCTCTTATTGCTTGGTTGCTGTTGACCGTAGCGTATGTAGCTATTGGCGCTTTTTCCGGCTGTTGGTTTATTACGGGGCACACCTTATCGCACAATCCGCAGTTGGTGCATTGCTTGGTATCTACAACCGGATATGCAAAACCCTCCTTGTCGCTTTGCATTGTAATGCATTTCCTGGGGCAGCGTTGTGCGCAAGCACCACATCCGCAACATTCTTTTTTATCAACAATCTTTATCATCTTTTGAGAAATCTGTTTTTTATTTTGTTGATATATCTTTTAGCTAGGTTGCGCTCGTCTTTGTTACATCCAATAAAGT
Source organism: Bacteroidaceae bacterium (assembly GCA_017546505.1). Lineage (GTDB taxonomy): Bacteria > Bacteroidota > Bacteroidia > Bacteroidales > Bacteroidaceae > HGM04593. Next base: position 41,978 of record JAFYWV010000030.1, on the reverse strand, counting down.
AGATTGTTAGTCCTGATGTTATAACAGATACAATGCATACAACAAATAATCTCAAGTATTGACCCCCGATAAATATGTGACAAAAGAATGGCGCGATGAATGCTATTGCAGATACTATAATTACATTACAGTATACATCTTTCAAAAAAGACCTAACAGGTAGTTTGACCATATTTTTGAGAAAAGCAAGTCTTGCAAAGAGGCATATTTGTGATATTATGATGGCTACAATAACTGTTATCTCTGGAAAATATCCCATTCTCAATAATACATACGAAATCGGGAAATTCATCAGTAATATGCCACCAACAACAATCTGGTAGTTTCTGATTTTACCGGTGGCTTCTTGAGATCTAATCAATGCATTTGATATGATTTCTGCTAGGCTCAGAATTATCACGAGTCTAGTGAAAAGAACTGTATGCTCAGGTACTTGTCCAAGCCAGATATATAGTATCGTTTCGACTTCTAATAGAACGGGGATTGACAAAAAGAGGAATAAATAATAGGAGAACCTTGTGCTTTTGAAAACAAGCGCGTGCATCCTTTTTAGGTTTCCTGCTGCATACTCCTTGATTATTTGGGGGTTTATAGCCGCAAGAAAATTGCCGATAAACTGTCCTATGATACCATTTATTTGCATTGCAATTCCTCGTGCAGCGTTGACTGCCGGGCCGGTGAACATATTTATGGCGATGTTAACGCCCTGGTCTTTTGTAAGCCCCGCAGTGCAACCAATAAAATTCCAACCAGCAAAACTGAACATCTCTTTGAACACCCGTTTGTCCCAGACTGCGTGGTATGTACACTCCTCAAAGTGCTTTTTGCTGTAATTCCAAAAATAGAATTGCTTTATTAGTGGCGGTATAAGTGAAATTATTGCAAGAAGAATAAGTTTGTCACCTCCGTAATATTTTATGGCAAATATTGTGACAAGCTTGGATAATACATCAAAAAAAGTAAAGTAGGTATAAACGTCCATCCGTTCGTGTGCAATGATAGCTGCATTGTAAGGAGTAGACATCAATCCTACGGCAAATAGTATGGTAGAGCTTTGAAGTATCCAATGTGCAGCATTGAGGCGTTCTGCCGGGATTACCATTTTGTTGTTGAGAAACCATACACCTACTGTTTCAATGGCAATGATAATAATAAAGGCAAGAATTATGTGTATGTTTATCGATGTTGAAAATATGGTATTCAGTTCCTTTTTATCCCCCTGGCCTAGTCCAAAAGTCATAAAACGGCTTACAGATGATGACAGTGAACTAGAGATGAGTGAGAACATAGATACAAGTCCGCCTACAACGTTGTTGATACCGTAGTCAACAACGCCAAGAGCCTCCAATGTGATACGCGCAGTGAAGAAACTTATAATCATCATTATCCCCATACGGATGTATAGAAGTAATGTGTTTTTTGCTATGCGTTTGTTTGCTTCTGTATTATCGCTCATTTTGCTTTGGTTTAAATGCTGTTATGCAACAATCTTTCTACCAACTCAACCTCCTTCTCGCTCAGTTTGCACTTGGTGATGAAACTGATTGCTTCTTCGCAGTGCAAGTCGCTGCCGGTAACGGTGTAAAGTCCATTGCTCAAGAGCCACAGGGCTTTTTTCTTAACCGCAGAACCGTATCCACCGGCAAGTGATGCAAGGTTGAGTTGGAACTTAACCCCGTCATCGTGCAGTTTGCGGTATTCGGCATTGTCGAGATACATATACCTCTCGGGATGTGCAAGTAGTGGATGGTAACCCAATGACTTTATCTGCTGCAGGGTCTCATTAAAACGAATTGGGGCGTTGTAGTAGGATGTTTCCACAAATATATGTTTGCTCGCTGTGCCGATGGAGAGCAGAGGGGTGACAACTCCTTCCCCTTGCGGGTACTCCCTCTTAGAGGGAGAGTTCGCTTCTTGTATTAGTTTGCTCAGATGGTTGTCTATCATATATTCGGCTGCAAGGTGTAGCTTGATGTTGCCATTGTATGCTGCTTTGAGTTCATTGAAACGTGTAGTTAGCTTTTGTGGGGTGTTGGGTATATCCTCCATTATGTGTGGGGTGAGCCACAGGTGCTTTATGCCCAGCGCTTCGTATGTGGCAAGGATGCGCAGTGCCTCGTCAATAGTCTCTACGCCGTCGTCCACGCCCGGCAGTATGTGGGAGTGGTGGTCGGCAGCACCCTGCAGGATGCCGCTTGCTGCTATTGTATGTTTTTTGTTAAAGAAAAACATCGTTTTTAGATGCGTTGTGCTCGCTTAATCGCAGCTTTCCCCTTTGACAATGCCGTCTGTTCGCAACCCAAGCGGTGCCACTATCGCGGCACTTCGCTTGACGAGATGCTGCCGGCATTGTCGAACCCTCGGTTGTTAACCTCGGCTTTCACTTTTTAGAGTGGTAGTGGTAGCCGTAGCCATATCCGTAACCATATCCATAGCTGTAACCGTAACGGTATCCGTATTTGCCGGTACCGCTGTGGGTGCCGTTGAGTATAATTGCAAGGCTCTTGAAACGTTTGTTGTCGTAGATGTCCTGCAACTCGCCAAGCATATCGCGGTTCAAAAGGCCGGCGCGGATGACAAAGAGTGTTCGGTCGCAATACTTCTCGATAATTTGTGTATCGGCGACAATGTCAATGGGCGGACAATCAATGAAAATGTAATCGTATCGTTCGCGCATCTCGGCTATGAGTGTCTCAAAATGTTTGCTGCCAATGAGCTCTGTGGGGTTGGGTGGTGGGGTGCCCACGGTGATGATGTGCAGGTTGGCGTATCCGGTGTCGGTTGTGATGATTCCATTAATGTTTGTTGTTCCGCCCGACAGGTATTCGCTCAGCCCGCCCGAGGCGCTTTGCACATACTCCGATGCTGATGCGCGGCGCAGGTCGCCGTCGATGACAAGCACTTTTGAACCCTTAATGGCAAGGGCTGCGCCAAGATTAAGCGTGAGGAAGGTTTTGCCACTGCCGGGGTTGAACGATGTTGTAAGTATAACGGTGCTTTTCTTATCCTTGTCGTTCATAAACTCGAAGTTGGTGCGCATTACACGGAACGCTTCGTTTATGATGTTGCGGCTGCCGCCCTTGACAATGATTCTCCTTTCGCCCTGTTTGCCGGCACTCCTTTTGCTCTCCTTGTACAATGGTATTTCGCCAATGAACGGGATGTTGAGTTCTTCGAGGTCGCGGCGGCCGCGTACTTTGTTGTTTGTGATGACACAGATGAAGATGACAATGAGTGGCAGCAGTGTGCCCAGTGTGAGCGCCAGCATAATTATTTGCTTTTGCATTGGCTCTACCGGGGTATTGCTGCCTGTGGGGGGGGCAAGGATACGGTTGTTGGATGCCGAAAACTCCTTTGAGAGTTCGGTCTCTTCGAGCTTTTGCAGCAAGAAGAGATAGAGCGTGCTTTTTACCTTCTGCTGGCGGATGAGGGTTTGCAACTCCTTGGAACTGTGTGTTGTTGTTGTAATTCTGGTGATGCTGCTTTCGACCTCTTTGTCAGCTTCGGCAATTTGGCGTTCAAGGTCTTTTATGTGACTTTCAATAGCTGTCTGTATGCCGGCATACATTGCTGCGATGTCTTTGTCATAGTCCTTCACCACGGGGTTGCTTTCGCTACTGTTTGCAACAAGTCGGTTGCGCTCGAGTACTTTGGTGTTGTAGCTGCTTATAAGCGCCTCAACGTTGGCGGCCGAGATGCCTGTGTTTGCCGGTATAATCTCTTTGTTGCCGCTTTGTATCATATAGGATTTTATGAAATTGGCCAGCTCCAGTTGGTTGTTGAGCGAGATTTGCAACTCTTGATTTTTGCTGCTCACGGCTTCCTGAACAAGTGTGCTTGTACTGCGTGAGAGCTTGTTGTCGCCACGGAACTTGGCAATTTCCCGGTCTATGGTTTCGAGTTCCAGGCGGATCTCCTCGGCTCGTTTGCCGATAAAATCGGCGGTTTTTATTGTTGCGTAGTTGCTCTCCTCGACCCATTTCTCGTTGTAGATTTCGAGAATGGTTGTGAGGATATCTGTGGCTCTGATTGTTGATATGTCCTTGAATGTCAAACCGACAATGCTTGTTCTTTTTCTTGCAATGCTTGCCTTGAGGTTGCTGCATAAGGTGTTGGCAAACATATCGATATTGTGTTTCTCGACATAGATGTTGTTCTTGAACGCTCCAATGTGTTCTGTCTTGTTAATGATTATTTTGCCAACAGGCGTTGAAATGGTGTCGCCGATGTTTGCTACTATTACACCGTTACCTTGCAGTTCGCCGTTAAAGACAAAATCTTTAAGTGTTACGGTGCTGTCTGTTGTGATTGTTGCCGTAAAGCTTGCTTTGTCGTTCTCATTAAGGTCTGCAAAAACTATTTTGAATGGTTTTTGGCTATAGATGATGCCGTTGTAGAGGCGGCCTTCGCCCTTGAGTTCTACTTCAAGCCCAAGGCGGCGGATGGTCTCCTTCATAATCTCGACCGACTGCAGGGCGATTATTTCGTTTTGTGCATTGGCTGTTGTGCGTGAATTGCCCATCTCCTTGAACGTGCTGCCGGTGCCACCGCCTCTGTTTTGTCCGCTCTCCTTGATAAGTACCTCGGCATAGCGTACATATTTGGGTGGGGTGGATTTTATATAATATGCAGCAACTCCCAAAGCGATGGTGAGTGAGATAACGAACCAGTACCAGTTTTTCAGGCAATAGAATATCAGGTCCCTGATTGGGATTACGTTGTCATTCTTTTTGTTGTTAGCCCTGTTGTTTGCCATTTTAGCTCTGTTTTAAGATTAATTGAAGTTTCTTATGAAGGTTATAAGGGTTAGAATTAGTGAAGTGACCGAGAACCAGAATGACACGGAGCGGACGGTGTTGCCATTTGTTGACGACTGGTTGGACTTTGTGATGTTGGGCTCGACGTAGAGAATATCATTCTGCTGCAGATAGTAGGCCGGTGAAGAGTGGAGCTGTGCCGCGTTGTTGAGGTTGAGTGTGTATGCCTTCTGCACGCCGTACTCCTCGCGCAGGACTGTGACGTTCTCTCGCTTGCCTTGGATTGTGAGGTCGCCGGCAAGGCTAAGGGCGTCGAGCACTGTAAAGCGGTCTTTTTTGATGTCATATTTGCCGGGTTTGGCTACCTCGCCAATGACAGATACCTGCTGGTTGTAGAAACCGACAATGACAACGGGGTCGAGCACCAGTTTCTTCTCCAGGATTATGTTCTTGATGTGTTTTGCCAGTTCGTCACGTGTCTTTCCTTCGACATATATTTCACCCAGGGTTGGGAAATCAATATATCCGCGTTCGTCGACGGTGTAGGCAAGGCGTGTGTCGCCGCCGCCGTTGTTTGTTGTGCGGGACAAACTGAAGGGTTGTGCAAGCTCTGGGTCTTTGCTGTTCACGTGAATGGTGAACTGGTCGCCGCTCTTTAGCCTGATGTCCTGCGGTTCTGTGATCTTTACAGTTTCGCCGTCTTTGAGGTCCTGGAAATAGAGGATTTTCTTTTGTGTTGAGCACGATGCTATCAATAGCAGCATCAACAGTGCCGGGATGATTTTTTTCATATTTCTGTATGTTTTTTGATTTTCTTTTACTCTCTTTGTGTTTGTTCCGCGCGTGTGTTATTATATATTTTGTAAATATAAATTACTGAAAATAATTTTAATTTATTGCGATGGCATTTTTAGTCGAGAACCTCGATGAAATCGGTGCTTATCTCGGTAAGTGCGACAGCGGTGATGCCTTCGATGAGCAATACTACACGGCGGCTTCTCTTGCCTTGCACTTTCACAAAGTGTCCCGTTGTGCCATCGAAGATACCGCCGTGAACGCGCACTTTTGTGCCTTTTTTGATGTCTATCTCCTCGGGGCGCAAGTAGGTTATGTCCTTGTTGCACGCATTTGTGATGGTGATGAATTGTTGCATCTGGCTGTCGGGGACTGTGATTGGAATGTTCTTACCACCAATGGGGCGTGTGCGGTATTGTAGAAAATTAACCCCTTGCTTGAGATTTTTTATAATCTCCTTTGTGGTGTGGACGAAGATGAGGTTGTGCACGGCCGGTGTCACCTGTCGGCTTTTTGTGCCGTTGCGTCTTGTGACAAGTGTCTCTCTCATCGGAACGAAGCACTCAACCCCTTTTTTGTCGAGAAAATCCTTTGCTATGAGTTCACGACGGTAGGGTGCGCTCATAGCAAACCAGGCGATGACGTTGTCCTTCTCCACTGTGTGTCTGTTTGGTGTTTTTGTACTCTGTAGATGACCCACAAGCATATTTTGGGCTCCTCGATGGTTGTGTAATATGTTAACCATCAAGTGATTGCGGTTTGATGAAAATGTTTTGCCCAAAAAATGGCAAGGGCAGCAGGTGCGTGTGGTGCACATTATGCCGTCCTTTAGTATAACAAATGTATTAAAAAACACGATACTTTGCAAGCCGTTTTTTGGTAAACAAAATATCGTGTAAAAATATTTTACTTTTCTGTTATTTTATTGTGAGGCGGGCAAGATAGTCGTAATGCTTGCCGTCGATGCATTTTTCGCAGATGAAGCCGTGCTCTTCGGCATACATTGAAAGGGTGTCAAAATCAATGTACAGCCAATCAAAAGGTTCTCCGGTGATGTTCTTATAACGCATCTTGTAGTCGACTTCTCCATAGTAGCCTGCTGCCAGGTCGATGTCCATTGCTCCGTCTTCGTCTATGAAAATGTATTTGATGTCGGATGAGTCGAGCAGTACCTGGCCACCCGGTGCAAGGAGGCGTTTGATGCTGCGGAAGAAATGGGGCAGGCGGTCGGTCTTTCCCACAATGCCGATGCCGTTCATCGCTAGCAGGATGGTGTCGAACTTCTCGGCGAACGTCTCGTCGAAGAAGTTGATGTTGCGGGCATCGATGCCTCTTGCTTTCATTACCTCGACCGAGAGTTCTGAGATGTCTATGGCTACGGTTTCAAGTCCTTTATCCTTGATGACGATGCTGTGGCAGCCACTGCCGGCGCCGACATCGAGTACCCTGCCTGTGCAAAGTTCGATGGCTTTCTGTTCTTGTACGGGCATCTCGGAAATGCTGCGAAAGAGTGTCGGGACTGGTATTTCGTCCTCATAGAACATTGATGAAAGGACTCTCAGTTTGCCGGCTTTCTTTGTGTGGTAGTAGTCGAAAATTGCCCTTCCCATCGGGTCTTTTTCCTTGTTTGTGGTCGTTTGCATCGCTTAGGGGTTTTGTGGCTTCCGATTATCTGTTTTATGAGCTATTCTCTCTGTAATGGATTCGGGTGGAATGTTCATACAGCGATAGTCGCCGAATTTGCAGGGCTTGTTGCCGAATATTGAACAGGGGCGGCACTCCAAAGGCAATTCTATGCAGTCTGTTTTATCTTGTTTCCAACCGAGGAAACCTGCAAGGGGTGATGTCGCACCCCATATTGATATTACGGGTGTGCCGACAAGTGATGATATGTGCATATTGGCAGAGTCCATACATATCATTGCATCGAGGTGGCTGATTAGGCGTAGCTCGCCGTTGAAGTTGCTCTTTCCGATGAAGGAGATGGTATTGCTGTATTTGCTGCACCAATGGTTTATAACCTCTTCTTCCTTGGGACCATTGCCGAAGAAGAATATTTTGGTGCGCTCCTGTTTTGACAGTTGTGCAACAACCTCTTCCATCTTTTCCAAAGGGTAAATCTTGCCTTTGTGGCGGGCAAATGGGGCTATGCCAATCCAACGGTCGTTGCCTTTTTTGGGGATGATGGTTGCGAAATCGTCTATATTCCCTTTCCCGTCGTTGAAGAGTGATGTGAATTTCGGCGTAAAAGGCAGTCCCAAGTGCGTGAACACCTCGCGGTAGCGCTCAAAGGTGCTTTTGAGCTGTGATTTGTTTTTGCAACTCTCCTTTACAAGTTTTTTCTTTTCGTTGCGCCCTTTGTCAATGCTTGCCACCTTGACTCTTCCAAGTATGCGAAAATATGTTCTGAGGATTTTTGTTCTCAGAACATCGTGAAGGTCAGCGAACATATCGGGCCTTTGTGCCGATAGCTCCCTGTATAGCCTGTAAAGCCCTCCCAAACCTTTATAATCATTCAAATTTATGCCGATGAAATCAAGGTTTTTGGGTTTGTTGATGAAGAACTGCCCGAACCTCTCTCTGCTTACGAAAATGAAACGGTGTTCCGGGTACGCCTCGCTCAGCGAATATAGTATGGGAATGGTCATTGCTATATCGCCGACGGCCGAGAAACGTGTAATCAGTACGGTTTTTGCGGCGCTGTCATTTCTTTGAGCCATAGAGAACGGGGTTGAGCGCAGGGTCGTTGTACATCTTCATCTGTCGGTACACTTTCATAAATTTGCGTCCGGCAGCAATGTCGTCCAGCAACTGTCCTATTGATGTGGTCATATCCTTGTACTGCTCGTTGAGGACGTCCAGCTTTGCCTGGCATTTCGCGCGATGCTCGTCGCTCACGTCGGTGCGGTTCACCTCTTCCTTCATATGGTATATCTTCAGTGACAGTATCGAGTAGCGGTCGACTGCCCAAGCGGGGCTTTCGGTGTTGATGGTTGCACCTTCAAGCGGGGTGACATCCTTGTATTGGTCCAGGAAGTAGCTGTCTATAAGCTCCACCAGGTCTGTGCGGTCCTGGTTCGACTTGTCGATGCGGCGTTTAAGAGTGAGCGCCTCAATAGGGTCAATTTCCGGGTCGCGGATTATATCTTCAAAATGCCATTGAACAGTGTCTATCCAGCATTTCAGGTAGAGATAGTACTCTATGCTCTTTACCGGGTAGGGGTTGTTTATTGGAGTGTCTACATTGTCTGTCTTGTGATAGTCGGCAATGGCTTCGTTGAAGATTGGCCAGCTGAGCTCTGTGAATTTCTTCATAATATGATTTGTTTGTTCTGTTAATGTCTGTATAGTACACCTCCTGTGGTGTGTGCTTTTCCGCTATTTATATGCAAAGCTAACGAATTTAATTATATCTGCAAAACTTTGTCGGAAAAGTCGTCCGAACTTGTTATATTTGTGTTGCAAAGTGCACGATGCGTAAGGTGTGTGCCAGAGGGTGAAGATTGTTTCTGCTTTTCGTTGTTTTGTGCTATTTTTGTGTTTGGAAAATATTAGTTGTGCTATGAAAGTTGTTATTGATGAGAAGATACCCTATTTGAAAGAGGCTTTGGCCGGGATGGGGGTCGATGTTGTTGCGTTGCCTGGTGCTGCAATTGCGAATGCCGATTTGCTTGATGCTCAGGCTCTATTTGTGCGCACCCGTACGGTGTGCGATGCTGCTTTGCTGGCAAACACGGCTGTGCGTTTTATCGGTACGGCTACTATAGGGTACGACCATATTGATGCCGGGTATTGCAAGGATAATGGTATTGTTTGGACAAATGCCGCAGGCTGTAATGCCGGCGCTGTGTTGCAGTATGTGCAGTCAGTGGTCTGTTCCTGGTCGCGTGACTATGGATGTCCTGTAGAGGGGCTCACCTTGGGAATTGTAGGTATGGGCGAGATTGGTTCTCGTGTTGCGGTCTGGGCAGAGAGCGTGGGGCTCAAGGTGTTGGCGAACGACCCGCCGAAAGCTGATGCCGGTGTCCCCGGGCTGGTTGGCCTGGGTGAGATTGCCGAGAGGTGTGATATAATAACATTTCATCCGACACTGAACCTTGATGGTGCGTATAAAAGCCGGCATCTTGCCGACGAGGCTTTCTTCGCTTCGCTTGAGCGTTGTCGCCTGTTTATCAATGCTTCGCGTGGGGCGGTGGTGGATAACAATGCTCTGTTGGCGGCTCTTGAGGATGGGCGGGTGCAGTGTGTCGCGCTTGATGTGTGGGAGGGTGAGCCTGATATAAATCCCTCCTTATTAAATAAAGCCTATATTGCAACTCCGCATATAGCAGGCTATTCGGCCGAGGGAAAAATGAATGCAACATCGATTGTCCTTGAAAAATTTATGCGTTATATGGGTCTTGAGTGCAACGTGCCGCGGTTGAGGTTGGATGCTCCACCGCAACCGTTGGTGAAGGCTGCTACCGAGCAGGAGGCTCTACTTTCCATATATTCGCCGTTGGATGATACAATGGTGCTGAAAAACGCGCCCGGTGATTTTGAGAATTTGCGCAATAATTATATTTTGCGTCGTGAACCTTCGGCCTATAAAATTGAGATAATTAAAAGAAAGTAGTGTAAAACTGTCGGTTTTGTTCAAATTTTGCACATTTTTACGGGGTTTGTGCAATGGGTGTGCGTTTTTTTTATATATTTCTTTGTAGTTCTTAATTTTTGTCTTACTTTTGTGGCAAAGATAACTTTACAAATCTTTAAAATTTACAGTTATGTCAGAAATTGAAGCAAGAGTAAAAGCGATTATCATTGAGAAGTTCGGTGTATCAGAGTCTGAGGTTACATCAGAGGCTAACTTTACAAACGACTTGAGCGCTGATTCATTGGATAGAGTAGAGCTTATTATGGAAATCGAGGATGAGTTCGGTATCTCAATCCCCGAGGAGCAGGCAGAGAAAATTGCGACAGTAGGTGATGCTGTCAAGTACGTAGAGGAGAAGGTTGCCGAGAAGTAATCCCTCTTTTTCTACTGCACTCTAACAATTCTATATGAAACTTAGAAGAGTTGTTGTAACAGGTCTTGGTGCCGTTTCGCCCATTGGCAACGATGTTCCCACAACGTGGGAGAATGCTATAAATGGAGTGAGTGGCGCAGGACCTATTACTCGTTTTGATGCCTACCTCTTCAAAACCCAGTTTGCCTGTGAGGTAAAGGGCTTTGACCCTACGTCGGCAATGGATAGACGTGATGTTCGTAAAGTTGACCTTGATACACATTTTGGTGTGGCGGCAGCCGTTGAGGCCATAAATGACAGCGGTATAGATTTTGCGAATGTCGATTGCAACAGGGTGGGCGTTATTTTTGGTGAAGGCATAGGTGGTTTGGGTGCTCTCGAGGATGAAGTGCGTGCCAACACTCTCAATCAGGATGGTGGCCCGCGATACTCGCCCTTTACGATAACAAAGATGATATCGGATATGACAACCGGTATCATATCGATACGTTATGGCTTAAAAGGCCCTAACTACGTGACTACATCAGCTTGTGCTTCTTCCTCCAATGCCATTATAGATGCCTATGACCAGATACGTCTTGGCAGGGCCGATGTCATTGTGTCGGGTGGTGCCGAGGCTGCAATCTGCAACATTGGTGTAGGCGCGTTCAATGCGATGCACGCTTTGTCGGTTCGCAATGATGACCCAAAGGGCGCGTCACGTCCGTTCAGCAAGAGCCGCGATGGCTTTGTGATTGCAGAAGGAGCCGCTTCGCTTATTCTTGAGGAGTATGAGCACGCTGTGGCGCGTGGTGCAAAAATCTATGCCGAGATTGTGGGTACAGGTCTTACGGCAGATGCGTATCATATAACAGCTCCTCATCCCGAGGGCGAAGGCGCTTGCCGTGTTATGAAGGCTGCGCTTGATGAGGCGGGGTTGCCGCTTGAGAGTGTGGATTACATTAATGTGCACGGAACATCTACCCCAGCCGGTGATATTGCAGAGGCTAAGGCTATCAGAACCCTTTTCGGTGAACACGCTTATAAACTGAATATCAGTTCTACAAAATCAATGACCGGTCACCTGCTTGGTGGTGCCGGAGCTTTGGAGGCCGTGTTGACGGTGTTGGCTGTGAAAAACGGTATAATCCCTCCAACAATAAATCACGTCGAAGGTGACGAGGATCCTGAAATTGATTATGGTATGAACTTTACCTTTAACAAGGCCCAAAGGAGGGAGGTGAATGTCGCATTGTCGAACACTTTCGGTTTCGGTGGCCATAATGCAAGCGTTGCTTTTAAGAAAATTGAAGGCTGATAGATTTTTCAAGAAGGTAATTGATAGAATAAGACTCCTGTCTCGCAAGGACAGGGAGTCTTATTTATTGTTATACTCAATCCTGGGTTATGTGCCTCGTGATATTAGATTATATGAGATGGCGATGACTCATAGCTCTACATCCGGTGTAAAGAAACTCTCTTGTAATGAGCGCCTGGAATTTCTTGGTGATGCTGTTCTCAGTTCGGTGACAGCCGATTATCTGTACTCGAATTTTAAAAGAGAACGCGAGGGTTTCTTGACTAAATCACGTAGCAATCTTGTATGTCGTGAGAGATTGAATGAACTTGCACTTCAGATTGGTCTTGATAAATATGTCAATGCCTGTGGAGTGGCGCATCAGCATAATAATTACATATATGGTAATGCTCTTGAGGCACTTGTGGGTGCTATATACATAGACAAGGGCTACAAGCATTGCCGTCGCTTTTTGCTTGACAGGGTCTTCTCGCGTCTTTCTGATATTGAGTCTGTCGTCAAATCGGACAAGAACTATAAGAGCCGCCTCATTGAGTGGGGACAGAAGAAGCATATCGATGTGGAGTTCCGTATAATTACCGAGGAGCTACGCAAGGAGGGTGCCTTTTTTGTAAGTGAAGTTCTTGTAGATGGTGAGGTTTGCGGTGTCGGTGATGGCTTTTCAAAGCGTGAAAGCCAACAAAAAGCGGCTCGTCAGGCTTTGACAAAGATTGGCAACTGATTTTTATCTGCTGCTTGACAGGGTTACAGCCGCCTTTAGTCTGTCACCGCCCATAGGTGGAGTGTCTTTGCATAATGTAATTCTAATGGCGGTTATCTGGCTGAATTTATCGTATAATCTACGAGAAATCCTGTTACATACATTTTCTAATAGTCTTGAAGGTTTTTTCATCTCTTCGCATAAGATGTTGTATACATCGGCATAACTGACCGTGCCTTCTATGAGGTCGCTCTCCGAGCAGCTGTAATCATTGATTTCAATCTCAATATCTATGGTGAACCAGGCGCCGATTTCTTGTTCCTGGGGCATCACTCCGTGATGTGCAAAAAGGTGCACATCGCGTAATTCAATGGTATATCTATCAATCTGCATAAGTGCTTGTTTAACTATAAAGAGCCGCAAGGGGCCCTTTATAGTTGTTTGTTATCTGTTTTTTATCCGCATTTGGAGTAGCCACATCCGGGGCAGTGAAGGCAACCTTCCTCAAATATCAACTGTTGTTTGCAGTTCGGGCACTTCTCGGCAGTGGATGTTCCGTCTTTAATATATCGTTTGAGAGCACGTTCTACACCGTTCTTCCAGGTGTTGATGTTGTCTGACGCCAGTTGCAGTGACGATATGAGCTTTATCACCTGTTCTATCGGCATCTTGTAGCGCAGTACGCCGGAGATGAGCTTTGCATAGTTCCAGAACTCGGGGTTGAAACGTTCGGATAGTCCTTCAATGGTAGTCTTGTAGCCTATCTTGTTCTCAAATTGGAAGTCGTAGCGTTTGCTGCCATCTTCGTTGGTGTGCTTTATGATTATTCCGTGAGTTACGTTCTTTGGCAATGGAATGCCATCTTCATCATCTTGCTGTCCGGTGAAGATTTCGTATGGTTCTCCATTGAGAAGGCCGATGAAAGCAACCCACTTCTCCTTGTTGTTCTGGAAACGTACAACATCCGCTTCGAGGACCGTCGGGCGAACCTCTGTGATGAATGGTTTCATCTCCTCACTCTCTTTTTTATCTTTCTTGCTGTCGGTGGATACAAGCACTCCTGCGCGTGAGCCGTCGCGGTAGACTGTACATCCTTTGCAGCCACATTTCCAAGCTGTTATGTAGAGCTCATTTACTAGTTTTTCGTCCACATTGTTGGGCAGGTTTATTGTAACACTGATGGAGTGGTCTACCCATTTCTGTATGCGTCCCTGCATTTCTACTTTTGCCACCCAATCAATGTCGTTTGATGTTGCCTTGTTGTAGGGTGAACGTGTTATGATATTGTCTATCTCTACCTGTGAGTAGCGTTTTCTCGTGTCTATGCCGCTTGCTTTCATCCACTCAACGAATTTGTGGTGGTAGACAATGTACTCTTCAAAGGAGTCGCCGTTCTCATCGGTGAAGTCTATATGGACATCTGCATCGTTGGGGTTTACCTTTCTGCGTCGTTTGTACACGGGCATAAATACCGGCTCTATACCCGATGTTGTCTGTGTCATAATGCTCACCGTGCCTGTGGGGGCGATTGTTAGGCAGGCTATGTTGCGTCGTCCATATTTCTGCATCTCCTCGTAAAGGCTTGGGCAGGCCTCTTTCAGGCGGTTGATGAATGGGTTGGCCGCCTCGCGCTCGATGTCGAAGATTTCGAATGCTCCACGCTCTTTTGCCAGGTTTACAGATGAAGAATATACGGCGATGGCCAATGTCTTGTGTATCTCTTCGGCAAAGGCGGTTGCCTCTTCTGTTCCGTAGCGGAGCCCCATTGCTGCAAGCATATCGCCCTCGGCTGTGATGCCTACACCTGTGCGGCGTCCCATACTGCTCTTGCGGTATATCTTTTCCCATAGTCTTCTCTCCGCGCCTTTGACTTCCTCATTTTCCGGGTCGCTCTCAATCTTTTCCTTTATAGCCTCAATTTTCTCCAGTTCAAGGTCGATTATGTCGTCCATTATACGTTGGGTCTTTGCTGCGTGCTCTTTGAATAGCTCGTAGTCAAAATAAGCCTCCGGGGTGAATGGGTTGACAACGTATGAGAACAGGTTGATGGCGATAAGACGGCACGAGTCGTAGGGACACAAAGGTATTTCACCGCAAGGATTGGTCGACACTGTTTCGAAACCAAGGTCGGCATAACAATCGGGGATTGACTCGCGCTTGATGGTATCCCAGAAAAGAACTCCGGGCTCGGCAGATTTCCACGCATTGTGGATAATCTTTTCCCAAAGTTTAGCTGCATCTATCTCATTTGTGTATAGCGGCTCTGTTGCGTTTATAGGGTACTGCTGTCTGTATGGCGAGTTGCTTGTCACAGCCTTCATAAACTCGTCGTCTATCTTTACCGACACGTTTGCTCCGGTGACTTTCCCTTCGGTCATCTTGGCGTCGATGAAGGCCTCGGCATCGGGGTGCTTGATGGATACGCTGAGCATAAGTGCACCGCGACGTCCATCCTGGGCAACTTCTCGTGTCGAGTTTGAGTAACGCTCCATAAATGGTACGAGGCCGGTTGAGGTCAATGCGGAATTCTTTACAGGCGAGCCTTTGGGGCGTATGTGTGATAGGTCGTGTCCCACACCTCCGCGGCGTTTCATCAGTTGCACTTGTTCCTCGTCAATGCGTATTATCGCGCCGTATGAGTCGGCTTTTCCCTCCATTCCTATTACAAAACAGTTGGAGAGTGATGCTATCTGGAAATTATTGCCGATGCCGGTCATTGGGCTGCCCGATGGAATTACGTATTTGAACTTGTCAAAAAGGTCAAAGATTTCTTGTGCCGACATTGGGTTTTCATACTTTGACTCAATTCTTGCAATTTCGTTTGCTATTCGCCAGTGCATATCTTCGGGAGATTTCTCATAAATGTTGCCGAAAGAGTCCTTGAGGGCGTATTTGTTGACCCATACTCTTGCGGCCAGTTCGTCTCCCCCAAAGTAATGGAGCGAGGCCTTAATGGCTTCTTCTTGGGAGTATTGCTGCTGTTTCATATTTGGTATTTTTTTATATAATAGACTTTAGGATATTTCCCCATATCGGGGAATACAAATTTAAAAATCATTTTCATAATTACCAAATATTTTCTTTTTCAACTTTGTACTTTTGAAAAAGTTTTCCAAAAATATTTTTAAATAATTGAAAAACAATGATATGTGAATTTTGTAATGCTTGAAAGTTTTCCAAAAGAAAATTTATTGTTTTATTATCTTTTTGAATTTTGTCTTTTTTATGCACCGCAGCAAACTGCTGGGTTTATGCTTTTCTTTATACAGCAGTCCGGCAGCCGCATCAACGAAGCGGCTGCCGGACTGCTATTATTTTGAATGTATTATGCGCTTAAAAGAGAGTTGTTGATATCCTCAAGTTCTAAACGGAACTGTTTGTCTGTATCTGCGAGGTTTTCTATAGTCTTGCAGGCGTGGAGTACTGTTGCGTGGTCACGGTCTCCAATGTATTTGCCAATTTTTGATGTTGACATATCAAGATGTTTCTTTGCAAGATACATTGCTACTTGACGGACAAGAACAACTTCCCGTTTGCGTGAGCGTGTGTTGATGGCGTTAACCTCAATGCCATAATAATCCGCCACTTTTTTTATGATATCGTCAATGGTAATTGTCTTCTTTTCGTAGTCTGAGAAGTCTCCAATTATTCTGCGAGCAAGATTGATATCGATGTCGGCGTTGTTTATGGTTGAGTGGGCCATTATAGAAACGACGATACCCTCCAGGTCGCGGATGCTTGCATTTACGTTCTCGGCAATGTAGCAGATAACCTCTTCCGGGAATTTCAGGCCATCCCTGTATATCTTGTTGCGAAGTATGTTCTTTCGTAGTTCAAGGTCGGGTTTCTCAATTTCTGCGGTCATACCCCACTTGAAGCGTGTGATTAAACGCTCTTCCATACCCTGCAATTGTGCCGGTGAGCGGTCGGATGTCATAATCAATTGCTTACCGTTCAAGTGCAGGTGGTTGAAAATATGGAAGAAAGCGTTCTGGGTCTTTTGAAGGCCCGCAAACTCCTGAATGTCGTCAATGATAAGGACATCAATGCTTTGATAGAATCTCATAAAATCATTGAAGTTTTTCTGGAGTATAGAGTCGGTATATTGCACCTGGAATAGATGTGCCGATACGTAAAGTACGCGGAGCTCTGGGTGCAACTCCTTTATCTTGATACCAATGGCGTTTATTAAGTGTGTTTTTCCTACGCCGGATGAGCCGTGGATGAACAGCGGGTTGAATGCTCTGCCCGGCTTGTCGGCAACGCTCACTGCCACAGAACGCGACAGGCGGTTGCTGATACCCTCTATGTAGTTGTCGAAGGTGTAGCGGTTGATGAGCATAGAATCCAGTTCCTGAATAGTCTCTTGCTTGGCAACAGGGGCGCAGTTTCCGCTGTTGGCGGTTCTTTTGCCGGTGGCGGCATAACCCTCGGTACCCACCTCCATACTAAGGTTGTTATCCTTGTCGGTGAGTACGCTGTATATAAGCTGGGTGCCGTCGCCCATTACTTTGAATAGTGTTGAACGCAGAAGGTCGACGAAATTCTCCTCAAGGAACTCGTACACAAAATTACTCTTCACCTGTATGGTAAGAGTGTTGCCTTCATACTTGAGTGGCTTGATGTCGGCAAACCAAGTATTGAAGGTTGTTCCGGAGACATTGTCACGAATGATCTCCAGACATTTATTCCATTTTGTATCGAGATTAAGTGTCATCGACAATTTGTGTTTTTTCTATTTTTAGTAATTGGTGGAGTAACTGAATGGCCTGTTTCCAAAATCAGGTATCTGTGTGGACACCCGGCTTTGTGCGCTCACGGAAAGTCCCTCTTCAGTCAATTCCTATGCAAATATCTGCAAATAAAAATGAAAATACAAGTGTTGAAAAAGAGTACAAAAATTTGCATAAAATAATGGGCTGTATATCAGTGTTTTAAATAAAACCGAAATATAGAAGTTGTTGTTTTGTGTTATTTTTTTTGAACATTGATTTTCAATATTTTATGTTCTGATGTGTACTTTTTTGATGCAATGTGCAGCACTGTAAAAATGCGTCTGTTTTGTTTCTGGTGTCGTTTTGAAATAAATGCCTGCTTTGCACTCCTGGTTTTAGTCTATTTGGAATAAATCTAAATAAGGGGATAAATTTTTTTATTTAAAAAGAAATTATAGGGAGTTTTCTTGTTGTGAAAAATGTGGCAATTTAATTTGTTTTTTTGAATTTTATGGCTTTAATTATGCGCACTGAAGAGTGGCGGAGGTCTCTTTCTTGATGTGATGCACTCCTTTAATAGCTGTGTTATTAAAGCAAACAGAGGAACGGAAATGTCGTTCCTCTGTTTGCTTTATCTTGCGACCTCAAGATTGAGTTCTTTCCGCAGTTTTTCCACCAATGGGTTCTTTTCTACCAGTATGGCGTATTGCTTGCTTTTGTCGCTTGTGTGTCTCTCTACTACAACCTTGTTTACAACAATGTTCATTTTCATAGTTGAGTTTCCAAGATAGGCGGACATTCCTTCGCAGATGCGTTTTTCTTCCCTGGCGAACAGATCGGCTGCCATCTGGTTGTCAACAGTGATTATAAAACTGTTGCTGTTCTCCACCTTTGGCACCATAATCTTCATACGATCGGCTAGTGCTCTTTCGTTTTCGGGCAAAAGCAAAGCAAATGAGGTCCAGGCTTGTGCCAACATTGCGTCTGTTATTGCAATTGAGCCGGTGGTTGCAACTGTTGGTATATCCTGTTCTATTTGTGCAACTTTTGCTACAGGTGGGTCGCATTGCTTGCCTGTCTCAATTACTGTCCGCGACTTTTGGAACATCCTTCCAAGAGTACCTCCGTTCTCGGCTCTTGTTCTTAGTTCGGCAGGCCTGCCCTGCATTGTCGTTGCTTGGACTGTAGTTGTCTGTGTGACACTCCTTGCTGTGGCGTATGGCTGTTGCTGGGTGGTGGTTATCTTTTCTGCCGGTTGTGTAGCTTTGTCAGGTGCTGCTACAGGTTGTATTGTCTGTGGAGCAGGTGCTTTAGTTGCCTCCTTGATTATGCTGTTGAATATTGGTTTTAATATTTTTGGGCGTCGCCCCCCTCCCTCGTCACTGTCGCTGTCGCTCATTTGCGAAAGCTCTATTAGTGTAAGCTCAACTTGCAGGCGCTTGTTGCGGCTTGTTCTGTAGTTCAAACTGCAGTTGCTGCATAACCTGATGGCATTGAACAGCATTTTGGGCGTGCAGCGTCGTGCTTGTTCGGCGTATCTGTTACGTAAGTCGCTGCTGCCTTCGAAAAGCTCGGCTGTAGCATCGTCGCTGTTTACAAGCAAATCTCTGAAATGGGATGCTGCGCCTTCAATGAAGATGTTGCCTTCAAAACCTTTGTTTAATATTTCGTTGAAGAGCAACAGGCACTGTGGGGTCTTTTTCTCAAGGATAAAATCTGTAAGCCTGAAGTAGTATTCATAATCCAGAACATTAAGGCTTTCGATGACCTTTGAGTATGTCAAGTCTCCTTGTGTGAAGCTTACCATTTGGTCGAACAAAGATAGTGCGTCTCGCATACATCCGTCCGATTTTTGTGCTATTATGCGTAGAGCCTCGTAGTCGCAGTTGATGTTTTCCTTGTCTGCAATGCCTTTTAGGTGCGCAACAATGTCGCTCGCTTCAATGCGGCTGAAATCATATATCTGACAGCGTGACAGAATTGTCGGGATAATCTTGTGCTTCTCGGTTGTTGCCAATATGAAGATTGCGTGCGCAGGTGGTTCCTCAAGTGTTTTGAGAAAGGCGTTAAAAGCTGCCTGCGAAAGCATATGTACCTCGTCAATGATGTAAACCTTGTACTTGCCAACCTGTGGCGGTATGCGTACTTGCTCATTGAGTGAGCGAATGTCTTCTACCGAGTTGTTGCTGGCTGCGTCAAGTTCATATATGGAATATGAGCGTTGCTGGTTGAATGATTGGCACGATTCGCATTGGTTGCACGGTTCGCCGTTTGCTGTCGGGTTTGTGCAGTTGATTGTCTTGGCAAATATTCTGGCACAAGTTGTCTTGCCCACTCCACGAGGGCCGCAGAACAGGTAGGCGTGTGCCAATTTTCCGCTGTGTATTGCATTCTTCAGTGTTGTTGTGAGCGATTTTTGTGCCACAACCGACTCGAATGTGTCTGGGCGATATTTTCTTGCCGAAACTATATAGTTTTCCATCTGTCTTTTAGGTTTTATTGGGGTGTAAACCTCGGCCGAGTGCCGCTGTTCAGGCAAAGATAGTGCAAATAGGGTTCAGAACAAAACTGGGGCCCCGTTTTTTTATGGCAATGGAAAACAACGTTTAAATTTTTATAGAACTGAAATGTTTTTCTTTTCACTCGCTTTGAAAAATATTAAAGCAAAGCTTTATATTTCTCGCTCGTTTGTCACTATATTTACAATGTGTGTGAATATATACTGCACTCGCTTTGAAAAATATTAAAGCAAGCTTTATATTTCTCGCTCGTTTGTCACTATATTTGCAAAATAAATCAGAGTTTTTATGGGTTTAAGAATTTTAGATAGGATAGGGTCTGTTGCCGGGTGGGTTAGAGACCATAAGTATCTGAGTGTTACGATTGTTTTTTTGACTATAATAATTGTTGTTGATGATAATAATATGATTAGTCATATCAAGAACAGGGCTGCAATTGATGAACTGAATGAGGAAATCAGTGCTATGGAGGCCGATTCGGCAGAGTTTCAATCAAAATTGAAACTGTATACAGATGGTGACATCAGTGTAATCGAGGATGTCGCACGCGAGCAGGGATTGATTAAGAAGAACGAAGAAATATATATTATAAAGGAGTGAAACGTTTTATTGTAGTATTGAATTGTATTGGCGCTATTGCGCTCTTGTCGGGGTTGGTGATGAGAATGTTGCTTCCCGAGTATTATGCTGTTGTGTATATCTGTGGTGCTGTCCTCTTTGCGTTGACTCAGTTTTTGTTGCGTCCTGCCCACAAAGGTGTGGTTATACAGCGTCTTGTTGCCCAACAGCAGTTGGCAGGCCTCTTGCTCATAGCTGCAGGTGTTCTGATGTTTACTCATTATAATAATGAGTGGATTGTAATATTGCTTTGCGGAACTTTGATTGAACTTTATACGGTTTTTCGTATATCCCGCGAAATGGACAGACTCAGATAAACATTAAGTGACGGAATTTATTTCCGTCACTTAATGTTTATCTGAGTCTCACAACGTCGCCGACTTTGAGTGTTGTGTAGCTCTCGTACTGTGGATTGAGGTTGTATAGTGATTTTAGCTTTATTCCATACATTTGTGAGATTTTGTACAGGCTCTCTCCGCTTTTTGTCGTATGGAATTCATATCCTTTAACCGCTTTCCTATTCTTCTTTTCAAGATATACAATGTCTCCTTTTTGGAATACATATCCTTTGTAGAGGTCGTTGTATTTGCGTAATTTACGTTTTGATATACCGGTTCTCTTTGACAGTGTCTTGAATGTGTCACCGGTGTCGGCTCTTGTGTACAGCAGTCCGTTGGCTTTCAGTATCCCGAATTGGGAGTTTTCTGTCTGTGTCCTTGTTTTATTCTTTTTGGTATTGAAAAGGGTGTTGCTGTCGTATTTGTGCAGCTCATACTTCTCTATGAGCCCTATCAGTTTCTTGTCATACTCTCTGTCTTCGGCATAATAGGCTCTTTTCAGTCCTTTAGCCCAACCTTTGTAGTCTTTGCGGCTGAGCTTGAAGAGGGAGGCGTATCTGCTGTTGCCCACAAGGAACAGTGAGTGGTCATCGTAGGATTTTTCGGCGTTTTTATAGGCACGGAATTTGTGCCAGTTACCATTGTCGAACGAGGTGAATGTCTTGCCTTTCCATCTGCTGTCAGCCTTTATGCCAAAGTGGTTGTTTGCTTTTGTTGCCAGTTTGCTTTTCCCGGCTCCGCTTTCAAGCAGTCCTTGTGCCAGAGTGATGCTTGCCGGAATTCCGTATTTTTTCATTTGTTCGACAGCAATGTCCGAGTACTTCAGTATATATATCTCGCTGTCGTTAAGTGTTCTGCTTTGTGCTTTTAGTGAATTGCTGCCGGTGAGTGTGAAAATTGCTGTCAGCAACAATAAGTAAAAATTCCTCATATTCGATAAATCTTTTTCGGGTTACAAAATAAACGAATAAATTGTTTTTACGCAAGATTTTGGCTAAATTCGCACAACAATCTGCACGAATTTTGTTTTTGTGATATAACGGTTGTCTTTTTATAAAATATGAGCTTATGAAAGAGATGGTAATAAATACAGTTGTTAAGGTTTGTTCTGTGGACGAACTTTCAGTTGCCGACAGAGAGGTTGTTGATGCTGCTCGTGCCGCAACGGCAAACAGTTATGCGGTATATTCTCACTTTAATGTGGGTGCTGCTGTCAGGCTTGCTGATGGAACGATTATTCGTGGAACCAATCAAGAGAATGCTGCTTATCCCTCTGGGCTTTGTGCTGAGCGCACAACGCTTTTTTGGGCAAATTCGCAATATCCTACACTGCCTGTTGAGGTGCTTGCTATTGCAGCGCGTACCGAGCAGGGCGAGCTGGATAAGCCTATACCTCCTTGTGGTGCCTGTCGTCAAGTTATTCTTGAGACTGAGAAACGTTTTGGCAAGTCTATACGCATTATACTTTATGGTGCAAAGGAGTGTTACATTATTGAAGAGGGTGTTAAAGCGCTTTTGCCGCTCTCTTTTGATGCCGGTTTTCTTGAGTAAGGCGATGGTAGGATGAAAAGGATAATGTTTGTCTGCCACGGGAATATTTGTCGTTCTCCGATGGCTGAGTTTGTGATGAAACACCTGGCTCAGAAAGAGTCTGTTGCAAGTGCCTTGCATATAGAGTCTTCGGCCACTAGTCGTGAGGAGATTGGCAATGGAATATTTCCTCAGGCTGCATATACGTTGTCTAAGCACGGTGTGGGGTGTGACGGCCATTGTGCGCGTCAGTTCAGCGTGAATGATTACAATAATTTTGATATGGTTATTGTTATGGAGGATTACAACAAACGTAATCTGATGCGTTTGATTGGCTGTGATTGTGAAAATAAGGTCTGGAAACTGCTCGATTTTGCAAAATCCGAGCCGTATCCTTGTGCCGGTGAGGATATATCAGACCCTTGGTATCACGGTGATTTTGATAAGACTTATAAAGAGATAGAACTTGGCTGCAAGGGTTTATTGAGGTTTTTAGGCTACTGAAAATGGGAAGTACTCCATCTGCTGCATACGACAGGGTGATAATGGGCATTGACCCCGGAACGAATATAATGGGATATGCTTTCATTGGTGTGAACGGAAACCGTGCGCACATCATCACTATGGGAGTAATTGATATGCGAAAATGCAAGGATACGTATATGAAGCTCGGGGAGATTTTTACAAGAGTTCAAGGGCTTATAGCCTCGTTTCTGCCCGACGAGCTTGCTATTGAAGCTCCTTTCTTTGGTAAAAATGTACAGAGTATGCTCAAATTGGGCAGGGCTCAGGGGGTGGCGATAGCAGCTGCCATAAGCAGGCAAGTGCCGATACACGAGTATGCACCGCTAAAAATAAAGATGGCAATTACCGGTAATGGTTCTGCTTCAAAAGAGCAGGTTGCCGATATGTTGCGTCGTATGCTTAATATCTCAGGCGATGAGATGCCGCAGTTCTTGGATGCTACTGATGCTCTCGGTGCGGCTTTCTGTCATTTTCTGCAACAAGGCAGGCCTGTGAGCGAGAAGAGATACTCCTCGTGGGCCGATTTTGTCAACAAGAACCCGGGAAAGGTAAAATAATGAATAAAAAGTCCCTTAAATGTCTTCACACTTAAGGGACTTTTTACATCTCGCATTGTCTTTGTTTGTTATTTGTAGCGCAGCTTTTTTGCATTGACAATGCTCGTTTTGCATCTCGCATTGTCGATACTTGTTATCTGTAGCGCAGTTTTTTTGCATTGACAATGCTCGTTTTGCATCTCGCATTGTCGATGCGTCTTTATTTGAACTGCGCTATCATCTGTAGCGCAGTTATTGCGCATTCATCGCCTTTGTTGCCCAGGCGGCCGCCACTGCGTTCCTGTGCTTGCAACAGGTTGTTTGTTGTTATAAGGCCGAATATGACCGGAGTATCATATTCTACATTCAATTTTGCAAGCCCGGCTGTCACGCCCTCGCAGATATAATCGAAATGGGGGGTATCGCCTCTGATAACACAACCTATTGCAATGACAGCATCGTAGCTGTTGCTCTTTACCATCTGCGATGTGCCAAATATGAGTTCAAAACTGCCTGGGACGCTCGCCAATGTTATGTCACACTCTTCGACGCCATTTTCAATGAGTGTCTTTACTGCACCGTCACGCAGTGCGTATGTAATCTCATCGTTCCATTCGGCATATACAATACCTATTTTGCGTCCTTTGCCGCTTGCAACCTTTGTCGGGTCGTATGATGATAGGTTTTTTAATTCTGTTGCCATAGTCTAGTATATTAAAAAAGGCTGTCTCATAAATTGCGACAGCCTTTTGGTTATGTTTTGGATTTTATTACTTCGCAGCGTTGATTTTGATATTCGCTTCGTTTGCAACAGGTGAGTTCGGATACTCGTTCTTGATTCTGTTGTAAAGCTTCATCGCCTCGGCTGTGTTGCCCTGTGCCTCATACATTGCGGCAGCATCTCTCCAACAAGCTGGTGTCACGGCAATGTTGCTTGCACTTTCTGCAGCCTCAAGAACAAGCTTGATGGCCTTCTCTGTATCACCTATCTGTGAATAGCAGTTACCGAGTGTGTGCTTTGCCTTTGCTGCAATGATGTTGTCATTGCCTTTGTACTCGTTAAGGTACTTGATAGCCTCCTCATACTGCTTCTGCTGTGCATATACGATACCGGCATAGAGGTTTGCCTTGTTTGCAGCGGTTGTGCCATCGTATTTCTCGATGATTTCCAACAAACCGATATTGAATTCGTCACCATTAAGTGCTGCGTCAAAATCGCCTTCGAAAACTTTGCATTCAATGTTTGCGATAGCCTGGTTTGCATCACTGTTCTCATTGCTCTTTGGTGAGAATACACCAAGTGCGTTGAGACCCGCAGCTATTACGATTACCAGAATTACTGCAATAAATGCCTTCTTGTTTTTGAGTACAAACTCTTCTGCTTTTCCAAGCGCCTCATCCGGTGCTATGGGTGTGTCGTTTTTCTTGCTCATAGTTATCTTATTATTATTTATATCGTTTTTTTATTGATGGCTTGGCATCGTTCTGTTTTGTGTTGCCACTTTTTTCTGCAACATCAGTGTGCAAAAATAAACAAAATATTGTTAGCTTGAAAATTATATCGGTTTTTTTTGCTTTTAAATGGTTTTATCTGGCTTCTTTGTCTGTGTGTTGCGGTAAATTTGGTCAGTGAATATATGCTCTTGTTGTTGTAGAATACACAAAAGAGGCCTTGATGCAGTAGAAACTCAGCCCCATTCAATTATAATAAAGTGCACTTTCTTGCAACTTTCGTTCGCGGGGATTTGTCGTTTCGCTCGTTTGCACTATCTTTGACGTAGATTAGAATAGCTACAATGATACTTAACGGCATATCGTTACTCAATTATAGAAACTTGCAGGAGGTGGAAATTGCATTCTCTCCCAAGATAAATTGTCTTATCGGCAGTAATGGAATGGGCAAGACAAACTTGCTCGATGCAGTCTATTACCTCTCTTTCTGCAAGAGTGCCATCAATGCCTCCGACTCGTCGAACATAATGCACGATGCACCGTTCTTTATGCTTCAGGGCTATTACTGCAGTGATAGTGGTGTTGAAAGGGAGGTCTCTTGCGGTTTGAAGCGTGGTGAAAAGAAACAGTTCCGTAGGGACGGGAAACTCTACGAACGTCTCTCCGATCATATTGGCTCTGTTCCATTGGTGATGGTCTCTCCGGCAGATAATGAACTCATTGCCGGCGGCAGTGAGGAGCGTCGTCGTTTTATGGACGTCGTAATTTCCCAGTACGACAAGGAGTACCTTCTATCGCTCATACGTTACAATCGTGCCTTGCAGCAACGCAATGCTCTGTTGCGTGGCGAGCGCGAACCGGATGCCGATATGATGTCGCTCATTGAAGAGATGCTTGTTGAGGAGGCTTTGTTTATAAACAATCGTCGCAAAAGTTTTATTGATGAACTTGTGCCGATTTTTACAAAATTCCACAACTCGATAACAGGCGGTGACGAGCCTGTGGCTTTGAGTTACCGTTCACACACAAACGATGGTGATTTGCTCGATGTTCTTCGCGCTTCAAGGAGTGATGACCGCCGTCTTGGTCACACGTCAAAGGGTGTACATCGTGATGAGCTCGTTATGCAGTTGGGGGGGTATCCGCTCAGGCGCGAAGGCTCTCAAGGACAGAATAAGACTTTTCTGGTAGCTTTGAAACTTGCTCAGTACGATTTTCTTCGCTCTAAAGGTGGCGAGATGCCGTTGCTGTTGCTCGATGATATTTTTGACAAACTGGACAGCCGCAGGGTAGAGCGTATAATCTCGCTTGTCGCAGGTGACGGCTTTGGACAGATTTTCATCACAGATGTGAACCGTGAGCACATAGACAATATCTTGGAGCAGATTACCGGTGAGTACAAACTTTTCAATGTGGAAAAAGGTTGTGTCAGTCTGTTAAGGGAAAGAGGTGTTGAAAAATGAAAACGGTAATTCATTATTGACAACCGGCAGTGAAAGTTATAAAACCAAACAGAAAGCGATGAAAAGGGGAGAAACAAAATCAATAGCAGAGTTGGTGCGCGTTATGTGCCGTGAGGAAGGGCTTGAAACACCTCTTAATGAATATCGTCTGGTAAATGCCTGGCCAAAGGTTCTTGGTCCGTCGGTATGCGCCTACACTAAAGACTTGAAAATATACAATCAGGTGCTGTTTGTGACAGTCACTTCGTCAGTCCTTCGCCAGGAACTGTTGATGAACAGACGTTCTCTTGTGGCAAAACTTAACGATTATGTAAAGGCTCAGGTCATAACAGATATCGTTTTCAGATAGTTGAGTGAACATAAGAGATTTGATAGTGTTGTTTTAGGAATAAAAAAGTATATTTGTGACACCTTTAACACTTGGAGGTTGTGTGTAGTAACGTTGTTTTAGGAATAAAAAAGTATATTTGTGACACCGTTTAAATTATAAAATAATTAAACATAAATATTTTCAATATGCAGAATTCGAATGTTAAAACCAGGCTCGTTGTTTTGAGTTTCTTGCAATTTGCAGTGTGGGGTGCCTATTTGACTTCAATGGGGCGTTATCTTGGTAGCGCCGGTATGGGAAGTGATATTGGTTGGTTCTACTCGGTGCAGGGATTAGTCTCAATCTTTATGCCGGCTCTGATTGGTATTATTGCAGACCGTTGGGTGCCGGCTCAGCGTATGCTCTCTTTCTGTCACGCTGTTGCAGCGGTGTTTATGGGTATTACCGGTTACATAGGTATGACAAAAGGTGGCGATGTGGCTTTCAATGATCTTTTCTGGACCTATACCATCAGTGTGGCATTCTATATGCCTACTCTTGCGCTTTCAAATTCAGTCTCCTATACCGTATTGAACAAGGCCGGGCTTGATACAGTTAAGGCTTTTCCGCCAATTCGCGTGTTTGGAACAGTAGGTTTCATTGTCTCTATGTTGCTTGTTGATTTTACAGGTTTCCAGAATGACTATAACCAGTTCTTTACTTCGGCTGCCTGGGGTGTTTTGCTTGCTATATACTCTTTGACAATTCCAAACTGTCCCGTTGATAAAAGTGCAGGGCAAAAAACTCTTGCATCTGCCTTTGGACTTGATGCTTTCAAACTCTTCAAACAAAAGAGAATGGCAATGTTCTTCATCTTTTCAATGTTGCTTGGTGCGGCTTTGCAGGTATCCAATGGCTATGCAAACACATTTATAAATGGCTTTGGTGGTATTGAGGAGTATGCCGGCACATTTGCTGTTGAACATACCAATATGCTCATCTCGCTCTCTCAGCTATCTGAAACGCTCTGCATTCTCTTGATACCGTTCTTCCTCAAGAGATTCGGCATAAAGACTGTAATGCTCATTGCAATGTTGGGCTGGGTTCTCCGCTTTGGCTTCTTTGCTGTTGGTGACCCCGGTATGCCGGGAGTGCTCTTCTTTGTACTCTCTATGGTTGTGTATGGTGTTGCTTTTGACTTCTTCAATATCTCGGGTTCGTTGTTTGTTGACAGCGAGGTGTCCGAGAATCTGCGTTCAAGTGCACAGGGCCTGTTTATGCTGATGACAAATGGTCTGGGTGCTTCTATCGGTGTTATTGCTGCACAGGAGGTGGTGAACTATTTTACAGTCAACCAGACAAACTTTGCAGGATGGGCAACTGCTTGGTATATCTTTGCCGGTTATGCTCTGGCTATTGCCATACTTTTTGCATTGGTATTCAAAGAGAAAAAAAACAAGAAAGCATAAA
This sequence comes from Bacteroidaceae bacterium, assembly GCA_017546505.1. Lineage (GTDB taxonomy): Bacteria > Bacteroidota > Bacteroidia > Bacteroidales > Bacteroidaceae > HGM04593. The sequence goes on along the minus strand of JAFYWV010000030.1, from coordinate 13,944 downwards.
AGTCTATGGTTGAGCTTGTTGTTACCGATATAATGTCAAAGGCCTCTGACCATCGCGCTCACGTGCTTCTGCTCAGTGAGAGGGATGGTTTGCGCAAGATAATTGTCTCTTTGGGCTTTCTTGAGGCGCAGGCAATAGCTTTTGCTATGCGAGGTATCAAGGCAGACCGTCCATTGACGCACGACCTTTTTGGAGGTGTGGTATCGGCGTTCGGAATAGAACTGCAGTATGTCCTCATCAATAAGGTTGTCGATGGCACTTTCTGTTCTTTACTCTGTTACAGACAGGGTGAGGTAGAGCATTGTATCGATTCGCGCACAAGTGATGCTATAGCCATAGCCTTGCGTGCGGGAGCGCCTATATATATAAAGGAGGTGTTGCTTTCGCAGATGTGTATTCGTGACGAGCAGAACGGGGCTTTCTCCATTCCCATCACGGCGGCCGACGAAGCGACACTTCGCGTAGCTATTGAGAATGCAGTCAAGGTCGAAAATTATGAGTTGGCGCATAAACTGAAAGAGGAGATTAATTCCCGACACGCCGGGCAAGGCAACGGGTGTTGTGAAAATAAAGGAAACGACAATTAACTACTATGGCACTTTTTTATGTACCAGATATTGCAAAGACGTGGGAACTCTCGGACGAAGAGGCTGCGCACGCTTTGCGAGTATTGCGTCTTACAGTGGACGCAGGGATTGAGATAACAGATGGCGATGGAAATCTTTATAGGACATCCATCGCATCTATTGCCGGCAAGCACTGCTATGTTGAGCCTTGTGCGCCAATTGAGAAACCCAAGAACTGGCGCGGAAATGTGCATATAGCAATTGCGCCGACTAAGAATATGGACCGCATTGAGTGGTTTGCCGAGAAGGCCACAGAGATTGGCCTTGATGCTGTAACATTCCTCAATTGCCGTTTTTCGGAGCGTAAGGTCATAAAGCCGGAGCGTGTGGAACGCATTGTTGTGTCGGCAATGAAGCAGTCTTTGAAATACAGCAAGCCGGCAGTGAACGATATGGTCGATTTCAAAAAGTTCATAGCTCAGGAGCGTCCGGGTGCAAAATATATAGCACATTGTTATGATAGCGAGAGGGTGTTGCTCAAGGATGTGTTAATCCCGGGTGAGGAGGCCACCGTGCTGATTGGACCCGAGGGAGATTTCAGCCCCGATGAGGTGGAAATGGCAGTAAAGGCCGGTTACAAGCCTGTCAGCCTTGGCTCATCGCGTTTGCGCACCGAAACTGCGGCTCTTGTAGCGTGTCATACATATATATTGAAAAATGAGATATGACACACCGCTATTTCATCTTCTTTTCGTATGATGGCGCGGCCTATCACGGATGGCAGGTTCAACCCAACGCCGTTACTGTGCAACAAGTACTTGAGGAGGCTTTGGCAACCATTCTTCGTGTGCCTGTTCCTGTAGTGGGGGCAGGGCGCACCGACACCGGAGTTAACGCCGAGTGTATGGTTGCACACGCCAATCTGCCTGTGGATGTGGATGTTGTGCAGCTGGTATACAAGTTGAACAGGATACTCCCTCCCGATATTGCAGTGAGCGATATAAAGCGTGTTCGCGATGATGCCCACGCCCGTTTCGATGCTGTTTCACGTCGTTACCGCTATCGTGTGGTAACAGCAAAATCCCCTTTTGCCCGTCGCTATGCATTGAGGCTTATGCCGGGGATTGATTTCGAGGCTATGAACCGCGCAGCCGAGTTGTTGTATGAATATACAGATTTCACCAGCTTCAGCAAACTCCATACCGATGTCAAGACAAACAATTGCAAGGTGACATACGCAGCTTGGCGCAGTGTCGGCATAAACGAGTGGGTCTTTGAGATTGAGGCCGACCGTTTTCTGCGTAATATGGTGCGTGCGATAGTGGGCACATTGTTGCTTGTTGGCCGTGGCAAGATGAGTGTTGACGGTTTTCGCAATGTCATTGAGAACAAGGCCCGTTGTGATGCCGGTGATTCGGCTATGGGTGAGGCATTGTTCCTTGTTGATGTCAAATACCCTAATGATATTTATTTGTGATGTGGGCGTTGCTTGCTTTTATGTCGGCAGCTCTGCTTGGCTGTTACGACTTTTTTAAAAAGGTGTCGTTGAAGGATAACTCCGTTCTGGCGGTGCTTTTTCTCAACACTCTTTTCTCGTCACTGCTCTTTGCACCATTCATATTGTTGTCAAGGAACGGGGCAATAGACTCGGGGCAGTTATATGTTCCTGTTGTTGATGTCAGGACTCATCTGCTGCTGATGTTGAAGGCTGTTATCGTGCTCTCGTCGTGGCTTTGCGGTTACATTGGCATCAAGCATTTGCCAATAACAATAGTCTCTCCAATACAGTCCACCCGGCCGGTGCTTGTGCTTTTGGGTGCGTTGTTCCTTTTTGGCGAGACGTTGAATGTCTATCAGTGGATAGGTGTTGTTATTGCCATAATATCTGTGTTTTTGCTTGGCCGCAGTGGCAAACGTGAGGGGATAGACTTTACCAACAACCGTTGGATTGTTTTTGTGGCATTGGCGGCGTTGTTCGGTGCGGTGAGTGCATTGTATGACAAATATCTGATGCGTTTCATTGAACCAATAGTGGTGCAGTCGTGGTTCAATATATACCAATGTGTGCTTATGGCTGTAATAATCTCTGTTATGAATGCGCTTAACCCGGCGCAGCGTGGTCGCAAGTTCTGTTGGCGTTGGTCAATCCCGTTGATTTCTCTATTCCTTGGGATGGCCGATTTCTGTTATTTCACGGCATTGGCACAGGATGGGGCTCTCATTGCTGTTGTCTCAATGATTAGGCGTGGCAGTGTTGTGGTGTCGTTTGCCTTTGGTGCTTTGCTGCTAAGGGAGAAGAACCTTAGAAGCAAGGCCGTCGATGTTTTATTGATATTGGTTGGATTGTTTTTCTTATATTTGGGATCGAAATGAGAAAGTTACTGTGTTTGATAATGTTTCTGTTCTGTGGTGTGGCATCGTCGGTGTCGGCACAGGAAATGCGTTCTGTTTTTTTGGATGCTCCCGATGACATATTCCCGATGTTGACAAAAAATCTTCGCGCCGACTTGGTGGATTATGCAGATGCGGGAATGGCGGCAAAGGTTACAAACAGGCTGGATGGCACAACGGTGCTCGAAGAGCTTGGCGCAGATTATTTGAAACTCGCTTCAACATCTTCCTCTACTATGCAACTCAAGCTATTGCCTGTTCAAGGTGACACTGTAGTATGTGCTGTAAAAACCGTCAAGGCCGAAGCTGCCGATAGTCGTATATATTTCTATGACAAGGCTTGGAATTTGCTGGATGGTAGCAATATGTTTGAGTATCCGTCGATAAGGAATTTCTTTATCTCGCCCGAGGCTGCCGATGAATGTATTGACAAGTGTGATATATATCTTTTGTCACTTCAGCTTTCTGCTGCCGACAACACACTGATTGCCGAGTATACAATGCCGCAGTATATGAGCAAGGATGATGCATCCAAAGTAACCCCCTTGCTAAAGAAGATTGTGTATAAATGGAACGGTGAATGTTTTGTTATTGATTGAGGAGTACAGAATCAATCTCCATCTCCTTTATATTTCCCTTGTTATGCTTGTTGAAGAGTGAACGGCTGTCATTGATGAACTGTTGGCGTTTCTGCTCGGCATAGTCCCAGTCTGTAATAAGTGTTGTTGTTGCCGGATATATGGTGAAATCCCGTTTGCCGTCATTGCTCTTCGGCGCAATCCAGGTAAGCAGGTAGCGCACATTGGCGGGGCGTGTGTAGTTCAGGATTTTCTTTAGGCTCATTGCAACCATAATGCCGCCATCCGTGCGGCGTAACGACATATTGGAGACAAGGTTGCCGGTGGAGTAGACCACAAGATTTCTGTCGGGTGTTGTCTTCGATTCCCGTAATTCAATGGGCTGTATGACGTGTGGGTGATTGCCTATGATATGGTTCACTCCTTGCTCAATGAGCCAGTCACTAAACTCTCTTATGCGTTGTGGTGGAAGGCTTACGTATTCGTCACCCCAATGCATACAGGCAATTATGGCATCGGGTTTTCTCTCCTTTGCTGCCTGGATGTCTTTTGCAATAATCTCTTTGTCTATGATGTTGACAACCATTGGGTGAGGAACCTCTCTGCCATTTGTGCCGTACGTGTAGTTGAGTATTGCCACTCGTACCCCTCTCTTTTCAATTATGAGAGGGTATCTGTCATCGCGCTCTTTGCTGTTGCGATATACTCCGCAATGTGTTATTTGCAGCGAGTCGAGCAGGTCAAGGGTGTATAATGCTCCGCGTCTGCCTTTGTCGAGGCAGTGGTTGTTCGCATATAACAGCACGTTGAAACCGGCATCTTTTACTGCGTAGAGAAAACTGTCGGGTGCACAGAACGACGGATAACCACTGTATCCACTCGCTCCTATTGTGGTCTCAAGGTTTGCGACAGATATGTCGGCGCTCTTGACTATGCTGCTTATATGCTTGAAATAGTAGGAGAAACTGTATTTTCCGCTTTTCAGCCTTGACATTTCGAGTTGTGCCTCGTGTTGCATTATGTCGCCGGCAAAGAGCAGGTCGATTTGCTGTACAGGTGTTGCTATGAGTTGCGCAACCGACAATGACGGCATAGCGCAAAAGAGTAGTGTGTCCAGGAGTATTTTTAGCCAATGCCTCATTTGTAGATGGCACGTTTGCCTGCAAGCAAGGTGTTTTTCATCAGCGATACTATGGTCATCGGGCCCACGCCTCCCGGGACGGGGGTGATAAACGAACATTTGGGTGCGACATTCTCAAAATCGACATCTCCGCACAGGCGGAATCCGCTCTTGCGTGTAGCATCGGGGACTCGTGTGGTGCCCACGTCAATTACCACAGCTCCTTCTTTCACCATTTCTGCTTTCAGGAAATGTGGCTGTCCAAGTGCTGCAATGATGATGTCGGCTTGTCTGCACTCCTCGGCGATGTTCTGTGTGTGGCTGTGGCATACAGTCACTGTCGCATCACCTGGAATGCTCTTCTGCATCATCAGGTTTGCCATTGGTTTGCCCACGATATTGCTTCGACCAAGCACCACACATTTTTTCCCTTTTGTGTCAATGTCGTAGCGGCGCAACAACTCCATAATGCCGTTGGGTGTTGCCGACAAGAAACAGGGGAGTCCTATTGAAAGGCGGCCTGCATTCACTGGATGAAATCCGTCTACATCCTTGCGGTAGTCTATGGCTTCGGTCACCTTCTGCTCGTCGATGTGCTTGGGAAGCGGCAACTGTACTATGAAACCGTCTACGTCGGGGTCGTTGTTCAGTTCTTCAACCTTTGCAAGCAGTTCTTCCTCGGTTACATCGGCCTCGTAGCGTATTAGGGTAGAGGTGAAGCCGCACTCTTCACAGGCCTTTACCTTACTGGCGACATAGGTCTCGCTGCCGCCGTCGTGTCCCACAAGTATTGCGGCAAGGTGAGGGCGCTTGCCTCCGTTTGCCAATATTTCATAAACCTCGGTTGCAATCTCTTTTTTTATCTGTGCTGCTACAGCCTTGCCGTCAATAAGTTGCATAGTATATATTTGTGGGTTTTGGTAATCAGAACTTCATCTTTGACATCATATTGCTCATCTTGCCACCGGCGAAGGTCTTCATTGTCTTGCGTATTTGCTCGAACTGCTTCATCAGTCTGTTGACCTCCTGGATTGTTGTACCGCTACCGCGTGCAATGCGCTCTTTGCGTGGGGTGTTGATGATGTCCGGGTTTGCACGTTCTTTGGGTGTCATAGACTGGATTATGGCCTCCACACTCTTGAACGCATTGTCATCAATATCAAGGTCTTTTACAGCTTTTCCAACACCGGGTATCATTGCCATAAGGTCCTTGATGTTGCCCATCTTCTTGATTTGCTGTATCTGTGCAAGGAAGTCGTTAAAATCGAACTGGTTGCGTGCAAGTTTACGTTGCAGTTTCTTTGCCTCCTCTTCGTCGAATTGTTCTTGTGCGCGTTCAACAAGTGAAACAACGTCGCCCATTCCAAGGATGCGGTCGGCCATACGGTTGGGGTGGAACTGGTCGATAGCCTCCATCTTTTCGCCTGTACCGATGAACTTGATGGGTTTTGTCACCACGGTGCGTATTGACAATGCCGCACCACCACGTGTGTCGCCGTCGAGTTTGGTGAGGATAACTCCGGTGAAGTCCAGACGGTCGTTGAACTCTTTTGCGGTGTTCACGGCGTCCTGTCCGGTCATAGAGTCGACAACGAAAAGTGTTTCTGTGGGCTTTACTGCCTCCTTAATGGCTGCAATCTCCTGCATCATAGCCTCGTCGACAGCCAGACGGCCGGCGGTATCTATGATTACAAGGTTGTAGCTCTTTGCCTTTGCCTCCTTGATGGCATTGAGGGCTATCTGAACAGGGTCTTTGCTGTCGGGCTCGCTATATACTGGTACTCCGATGGCTTCACCAAGAACCTTCAACTGGTCAATGGCTGCGGGGCGGTAGACGTCGCAGGCCACAAGCAGTGGGTTGCGGTTCTTCTTTTTCTTCAGGTAGTTGGCAAGCTTTGACGAGAATGTTGTCTTACCGCTACCCTGAAGTCCCGACATAAGTATGATGGCCGGGTGTCCTTCGTAGTTGATGTCGGCAGTCTCTCCGCCCATCAATGCTGTGAGCTCGTCGTGTACAATCTTTACCATCAGCTGGCTTGGGTGCAGTGATGTGAGCACATTCTGGCCTATGGCTTTGTTCTTGACAGTGTCGGTAAAAGTCTTTGCCACTTTGTAGTTGACGTCGGCGTCAAGCAAGGCTTTGCGGACATCTTTCAATGTCTCGGCAACGTTTACCTCTGTTATTCGTCCTTCTCCTTTGAGTATTTTCAATGAGCGTTCAAGGCGCTCGCTTAGGTTTTCAAACATTTTTCAGTATATTTTTTGTTGTTAATCTCTTTTTATGCTCACTACACCACCGGTGGCTGTGTCAAAAAGCACTTTTGCTGTATTGTTGCTCTTGCTGAACAGGTTCTTGGATAGAACCTCGACAACTCCGAACTGTGCAACGGCAATCTCTTTTTCTACAAAGGTCTTTGTTCTGGTGTAGATGTCAAATTTTGCACGGCCAGGGATGTTGTAGCAGATTCCTTCGGGCTTTATTGCCTTCTTTTTTGTTTTCTCGTCAACGACCGGCGGTGTCACACTCTTCAGGTTCTTGATGTTGTAGTAGACCGGCTCACCTGCTAGGTTCTCCTTGTCTACAACACCAAGTTTGTGTGAAATACGAAACAGTACGGCTTTTGCTGTATCGCACACCTCGTCGTGCTTTATGGTGTAGCTGTATGTGTGATATGTAGTGTCTGTACGCCCGATGAACATTTCTGTCAGTGCTTTCTCCTGTTTGTCGAGTTCCTGCAGCAATATCGATATGGCTGCTCCGTCGTTTGGCATATTCTCGGCCTGTACTCGTGTTATGGCAAGTTTGCTTTCACGTATCGCATATATCTCCTTTGCTGTGAGTTCTGCCATCTTTGCTGTCGATGTCGCTGTGAGCATCTCCTCTGTCATATACTGTGAAGCATCGTTTTTCTTGCTTCTATTCTCTCTTGTGGCACTATTGCAGTGAATGGTCTTTTCGGGCACATCTGTGTTTATTGCTTGTATGATGCCTCTATTGTTGAGGCTTATGTTGCTTGATGTGTTGTTGCCCAATTGCACCGTGAATGCTTTTTCTTTGCAGGGGACACCGTCGCAATAGCTGTCGATGCCTGTTATCTCCCATCTGCTGCTGGCTTGAGATATGACACTCTTAATATGCAGGAATCTCTCTGCATAACTGCTGAATTCGCCCGGTGTCTGTGTGATGCAGTTGGCCTCTACCGTGATGTGAATTTCTGTGTCAGGCAGATGGTATGTGATACCTTCGCTTGTGCCGGGAAAGAATGTGTTGAGCGTTGTTTGTGCCATACAAGGTGCTGACAGCGCCAGTACTATAGCTGTGATGAACTTTTTTATCATACTTCAGTGTTTTTTTGGTTGGAGCACAAAATATCTAATTTGTCGCGAAGATAGTAATTTGTTTTTAATTTCACTTCTAAAAAACCTCCTAACTTATTTATAAGGTCTTTATTTGTTGTTATCGCTAATAAAAAACTGCAAACATTGTGGTTTTTCCGCAACTTTGTTTTATTTTTGTGCATTACTAATGTTAATTTTGGAGGTTGTAATGTCAACAATAAAAATACACGACAGGGAATTTGTAAAGTCAATCCCAAGTGAAGAGATTGCGGTCAGAGTTAAACAGGTTGCCGACAGGATTAATCGTGATTATGCGGGCAAACGTCCCTTGCTCCTCGGAGTCCTCAACGGCTGTTTTATGTTTGTGTCGGACTTGATGAAGAACCTTGAGGTGGAATGTGAGATTTCTTTTGTGAAATTCTCATCCTATCAGGGTGCCGAGACTACTGGCGTTGTCAAGCAGGTTATAGGGTTGTCCGAATCAATAGAGGGGCGCGATGTCATTATTGTTGAGGATATTGTCGATACCGGCCTTACAATGCATAAGATGCTTGAAACGTTGAAGGAGAGTAACCCTGCGTCGCTGGAGATTGCCTCATTGTTTGTAAAACCGGTACGTATGCGAGTTCCCGTGAGTGTCAAATACTCGGCTTTTGAAATTCCTGATAGGTTCATTGTCGGTTACGGCCTCGATTACGATGGTCTTGGTCGCAACCTCCCCGATGTTTATGATGTTAAAGAATAAAAAGATATTATACGATGCTTAATATTGTTATTTTTGGTGCTCCCGGCAGTGGAAAGGGCACACAGAGCGAGAGAATAGTGGCAAAGTATGGTTTGAACCATATCTCTACCGGAGAGGTCCTGCGTGGCGAGATTGCGGCGGGAACAGAGTTGGGCGCGACGGCAAAGAGCCTCATTGATAAAGGACAGCTCATTCCGGATGAATTGATGATAAGTATACTTGCCTCGAAACTCGATTCGCTGACAAGCGGCAATGGAGTAATCTTCGACGGTTTCCCTCGTACAATAGCGCAAGCCGAGGCTTTGAAGGTGATGCTCAACGAACGTGGTCAGGATGTTACGGCTATGATTGAGCTTGATGTTCCAGAGGATGAACTTATGACACGTCTTTTGAAGCGTGGTCAGGAGTCGGGTAGGGCCGATGACAATGAGGAGACCATCAAGAAACGCCTTGTTGTCTACAACGAGCAGACATCTCCCCTCAAGGAGTGGTATAAGAACGATGGCAAGCATTGTTACATCAACGGCCTTGGAGACCTTGACCGTATTTTCAACGATATATCTGCGGCTATCGACTCAAAGATATGATGATGAGTGCGGGGGTGTGATGTAATGCTCCCGTTGCAAAATAAGTTGCCACCGGGTGTGGCAACTTTTACTATATATTTGTTTAACAGCCCGTGAGGGTCTTAGAGTTTTGTGTTATGGCAGAATCAAATTTTATCGATTATGTAAAGATTGTGTGCCGTTCGGGTCGTGGAGGCCGTGGTATGGCTCACTTGCATCGTGCAAAATATATACCCAACGGTGGTCCGGATGGTGGTGATGGTGGTAAGGGGGGTGATATAATCCTCCGTGGAAACCGCAACTACTGGACATTGTTGCACCTTAAGTATCAGCGCCACATCTTTGCCGGCAATGGCCAGAATGGCGGCATCAACAAGAGTACCGGTGCCGATGGCGAGAGCAAGATTGTGGATGTTCCTTGTGGTACTGTGGCATATAATGCCGAGACTGGCGAATTCCTTTGCGACGTTATGGAGGATGGTCAGCTTGTCACTCTGCTCAAGGGCGGCCGTGGCGGTCTTGGCAACGTGCATTTTGCAACTCCCACGCGTCAGGCACCGCGTTTTGCCCAGCCGGGTGAGCCTATGCAGGAGATGACTGTTACGCTGGAGTTGAAGTTGCTTGCCGATGTGGGTCTTGTGGGTTTCCCAAATGCCGGGAAATCTACGCTCCTCTCTTCGGTGTCGGCAGCAAAGCCCAAGATTGCCAATTATCCTTTTACCACTCTTGAACCAAACTTGGGAATAGTATCGTACCGTGATAACAAGTCGTTCGTGATGGCGGATATTCCCGGTATCATTGAGGGTGCAAGCCAGGGCAGGGGGTTGGGCTTGCGTTTTCTGCGTCACATTGAGCGCAATTCGCTGCTTCTGTTTATGGTTCCGGCCGACGCCGATGATATTAAAAAGGAGTATGAGGTGCTGCTTAATGAACTTGCCACTTTCAATCCGGAGATGCTCGACAAACAGCGTGTGCTTGCCATCACCAAATGTGACCTCATAGATGAGGAACTCAAGGAGATGCTCTCGGAGAATCTTCCCGATGATGTTCCGCACGTATTTATCTCGGCGCCGACAGGCGAGGGTATTCAAGAATTGAAGGATATTCTTTGGGCTGCGCTCAATAGCGAGGAGAACCGCTTGGCCGCTGTCAAGCGTGAGGAGCTTGTTCACCGCAACTATGACCGCAAGATGCTTGCAGCCGATTTTGCCGATTGGGAGGATGATTTTGAGGGTGATGAGATGGCAGATGATGAGGATGGCTTTAATTATGAGGAGTTTGATTTCGACGAAGAATAGATAAATTAAATACAAACATATAAATAGACTATGGCAACAAAAAAACATTCGTGGAACTATGACAATGTTGGCGGTTCTACACGTGTTAAGATTACTACGGGTGCGGATATCGCTCATTTGGCTGAGCTTGACCTTAAAAAGTGGACTGTGCTTTCTTGTCCTACAGCAGGTCTTGATATAGACGAGAAGAGTTTGAAGTATATAGATACTGATAACGACGGCCGTATCCGTGTGAATGATGTAATTGCGACATCGCAGTGGCTGACAGCTGTTGTTAAAAACGCTGACCTGTTGGTGAAAGGTGTTGACAGTATTGATGTTGAGTCGTTTAATCAGGAGAATGCCGACGGCAAGACCCTCTACAACTCTGCAAAACAGATATTGGCAAACCTTGGTAAGGAGGGTTCTGTAATCTCTTTGGCCGATACAAAGGATGTCTCTGCGATTTTTGCAAAGACACGTTTCAATGGTGATGGTGTTATAACTGTGCAGACTCCCGAGAATGATGCCGAGAGGGCAGTGGTTGAGGCTATTGTCGGCACTTTAGGTGGTGTTATGGACCGTTGTGGCGAGAGTGGTGTGAATGCCGAACTCATTGAGAAGTTCTATCAACTTTTGGCCGATTATGTGGCTTGGAGCGAAGCTGCAGTCGAGGCTCCTTATGGTGCAGATACAGACAAGGCTGTCGAGGTGTACAATGCGCTTGATGCAAAGATTAAGGACTATTTTGTTCGTGCAAAGCTTGCTTCGTTTGCTCCCGAAAGTGCGATGAAGCTTGATGTACAGGTTGGTTTGATTGAGGCTATCAGTGCAGACAATCTTACAGCGAAGACCGATGAGATAGCTGCATATCCCATTGCGCGTGTTACGGGAAAAGCCGATTTGGCCATTGATGCTGCAATCAATCCTGCGTGGGCGTCAAAGTTCAATACCCTTATGTCAATTGTGAAGCCTAAAGAAAAGGTGCTTACCGAGGAGACGTGGGCTGCCATTGGTGCTACCTTTGCTGCATACAATGCTTGGAAAGATGCCAAGAAGGGTGGTGAGGTTGAGGCTTTGGGTCTTGAGGTGATGAAACAGATGCTTGCTGCTGATAAGAAACAGGCTTTGCTTGACCTCGTAGCACAGGACTTGGAACTCAAGGATACAGCCGATGGTATTGATATGGTGGACAAGTTCTTGCATATCTACCGCGACTTCTATCGCTTGCTCCGCAACTATGTCACTTTCCAGGATTTCTATTGCCGTGACAAGAAAGTGAAAGCTGTTTTCCAGAGCGGTCGTCTGCTTATCGACCAACGCGAGTGCCGTCTGTGTATGAATGTTGCCGATATGGCAAAACATAACACAATGGCTCCGGCAAGCGGTATCTATCTTGTATATTGCGATTGCACGACAAAGATAAGCGCAGCAAAGAGAAGTATCGTTGCTGCTATAACAGTGGGTGATATCGGAGATCTTTTCGTGGGCAAGAATGCGATTTATTTCGATAATGACGGGCTTATGTGGGATGCTGTCATCACCAAGATTGTCGAGAATCCTATCAGTGTAGGCCAAGCTTTCTGGTCTCCTTACCGCAGAATGGCAAAGACTATTGAGAACCTAATAAACAAGAGCGCTGCCGAGAAGGATGCTGCAATGATGAAGGATGCCGATGCAAAAATCAATGCAGCGTCTGTAGCAAAGCCGGCCGAGGGTGATGCAAAGGCTCCGGCACCTCCATTCGATATCGCCAAGTTCGCTGGTATTTTTGCTGCCATCGGTGTTGCTGTCGGTATGATTGGCACCGCTCTGTCCGGTCTTTTGGAAAGTTTTAAGGGTTTTGTGTGGTGGCAGTATATTGCAATTTTCATCGGTATTATGATGTTTATTTCCGGTCCTGCAATGATTCTTGCGTGGTTGAAGTTGCGTCGCCGCAATATTGCTCCGCTTCTTAATGCAAACGGATGGGCTATCAACGCATCGTCAAAAATCAATATCCTCTTTGGCGAGACCTTGACTGATGTTGCCAAGTTCCCTAAATTGAAATTGAAAGACCCGTATGCAAAGAAGGGTATCCCGGCGTGGGCAAAGTGGCTCATTTCGTTGGCTGTCATTGCTGTTGTTGTCGCAGGTTTGTGGCTTGGCAATTTGCTTGCGTTCGTTGGTCTTCAGTCTCCGTTGTCATACTTCAATAAGGAGAATGTTGAGGTTGTAGAAACTCCGCAGGTCGCTGCCGAGGCGGTTGCGGCTGAGGTTGTCACCGAGGCATCCGTGGAAGAGGTTGCTCCTGCAACAGAGTAATTACCTTATATAATAATATACGCCGGGAGGGGAGTTTTGCCCCTCCCGGCGTGCTTTTTCGGAGATGTTGCCGGCGGGTCAGGAGCGGTCGCAGAAGTGGTCGATGTGGCAAGGAAATGTTGGCTTTTTTATTTTGTAATTTAAATTTAAGATTTTTTAACAATAAAAATTGCTGTTTTGGGGTCGTTTTGGGGCAAATTTTTATAAAAAATGTCTTTTTGTGACGATGTTGTCGCTAAAAAGATGGTAAACGCTTTTTTATTAGAAAAATAATTTCTACCTTTGCAGTCCAAAATGGACTATCGTGTTTACACGGGTTCAATGGCATAGAAATATTTAAAAACAATATATAATAATTAAAAATTTAACAAAATGCCTACAATTCAGCAATTAGTAAGAAAAGGCAGAGAGGTTATTGTAGAGAAGAGCAAGTCGCCTGCACTTGACAGCTGTCCACAGCGTCGTGGTGTGTGTGTACGTGTTTACACTACAACTCCAAAGAAACCTAACTCTGCGATGAGAAAGGTTGCTCGTGTGCGTTTGACAAACCAGAAGGAGGTAAACTCTTACATCCCTGGTGAGGGTCACAACTTGCAGGAGCACTCAATCGTGTTGGTACGCGGTGGCCGTGTTAAGGACCTCCCTGGTGTACGTTATCACATCGTTCGTGGTACTCTTGATACCGCAGGTGTAGCAAACCGTACACAGCGTCGTTCAAAGTATGGTGCTAAGCGTCCTAAGGCTAAGAAGTAATTCCCGCCTCAAGCGTAGCTGAGTGATCCCGGCTTGTAAAAAACGGGATATGACTCAAAATTTTAAAGACATAATTTTTATAACTTAGTTTTGGTTTGTTGGAAAGTTATAAAGGTTGAGTAAATGCCTCGGTGGAGGCGTTGAAGAATTAGTAATAACACAGCCACACAAAACATTAAATTTTCGCAAAAGAAAATGAGAAAAGCAAAACCAAAAAAGCGCGTGGTCCTTCCGGATCCCGTTTTTAACGATCAGATGGTTTCTAAGTTTGTTAACCACCTGATGTATGATGGAAAGAAAAACAT
>JAFYWV010000029.1 GCA_017546505.1 Bacteroidaceae bacterium | reverse complement strand
CCACTTATTTCTTGCAGTTCACGAATGGTAATTGCTTTATTGTCTTTTATAGCCAAAAGAATTTTCTGGTTACTTTTCTGGTTACTTTTCTGGTTACTTTTTATTGTTCTATAGTTACATTACCATTGGGAGTTATGTTTAAAGTGGTTTGTCGGCCTAGTATAAGTGCAAGGTTTTCCATGCCTATGTGTCCGAACGGCATACCCATACATACGGGGTAGTCGTACTCCTTCACTGCGTCCCAAATTATCTCTTCGGCAGTTTTGCCAAAGGGTATGGCGTTGTCGTGCATGTCGCTCATGCCGCCAACTATCAGTGCCGATAGGTTGTCGAGTTTGCCCGAGCGTTTCAGGCACATCATCATGCGGTCGATGTGGTAGAGATATTCGTCGAGGTCTTCGATAAATAGTATCTTTCCGGCAGTGTCTATGTCGGACAGCGAACCCACTATGCTGTACAATACCGAAAGGTTGCCACCCACTATCGCTCCTTCGGCTTTGCCCGGACGCAGTAGGGTAGAGGAGCATTGTATGTTATATTCGCAGCCGCCTGCAAACAATGCTTGCTTGAGGCTGTCGATGGCAGGGTAGGGGACTGCGGTAGCATCGTGCGGAATGTTTATAGGCATGGTGGCATGTAAGGTTTCCATACCAAGCAGGTTGTGGATGTGGCAGTGCAGTGCCGTCACGTCGCTGTAGCCTATTATCCATTTTGGGTATTGCTCCAAGGCTGTTAGGTTCAGCTTGTCCAGTATTCTCACAGTGCCGTAGCCACCGCGGGCACATAGTATTGCTTTTATGTCGTTGTCGTCTATCAGGCTTTGCAGTACGGCAGCACGATGGCTGTCGGTGCCGGCCATCTGGTTGTCGGCGGCGTAAAGCCCTTCGGGTATTACTACCTCCAAGCCCCAATGTTGCAGCAGTTTTATTGCCGGCTCCATCTCTTGCGGACTCACTTTGCGTGCTGTGGCAGCTATCGCCACACGGTCGCCGGCCTTTAGCGGTATAGGATTGTTTGGCATAATGTTATGTATTATATAATTCTCGCTATGAACGACAAAAGAAACATTTTTATTGTGAATAGAGATTTTTTTGTTATAGATTTTGCTGATATAAATATTGTTCGTAATTTTGCAAACAACAAACAATATACTAAACTTATGTCGGATAAAGAGAATAACATTAATCAAGAGCAACTTGCACGCTTTGCCAAAGCTATGGGGCATCCTACCAGAATAGCAATATTGCAATTCTTGGCAAAGCAAACCACCTGTTATTTTGGCGATATAAACGAGGAATTGCCAATAGCCAAAGCCACAGTATCGCAACATTTGAAGGAACTGAAAAGCTCCGGTCTTATACATGGCGAGGTAGAACCGCCAAAGGTTAGATATTGTATAAACCGCGAGATGTGGGATATGGCGTGCAACATGTTTAAAGACTTTTTTGCAAACATACAGCACAACGATTCTTGTAATTGTAAATAAATACTATGGAGCAATGAGCAAAGTGTCGAAACGGGAAAAAGAAATCTATAAGGTAACTATAGTTGGCAGTGTGGTCAACTTCTTGTTGCTTGTATTTAAGTTTGTGGCAGGTATATTGGGCAATAGTGCCGCAATGGTGGCCGATGCAGTCCATTCGTTGTCCGATTTTGTTACCGATGTTATAGTTGTGGTGTTTGTGCGTATATCCGGCAAGCCCGAAGATAAATGTCATGCATACGGGCACGGCAAATTCGAAACCTTGGCAACGGCTGTAATAGGTATAATATTATTCTTTGTCGGACTCGGTATGTTTTATTCGGCTGCTACCACGATAGTAGATGTTGTAGAAGGCAAAACGTTGGAGGCTCCCGGTATGTTGGCATTGGTAGCGGCGGTGTTGTCGGTTCTGCTGAAAGAACTATTGTACAGATACACCGTGTATAAGGGAAAGAACCTCGATTCGCAGGTGGTTATTGCCAACGCTTGGCACCATCGCAGCGATGCTTTTTCGTCGATAGGAACATTGGTGGGTATAAGTGGTGCCGTATTTT
>JAFYWV010000028.1 GCA_017546505.1 Bacteroidaceae bacterium | reverse complement strand
TTCCTCCAACTGTTTGATCTGAAAAGAAACCGTAGACTGTGTGTAGCCAAGCTGATTCGCCGCTTTTGTAAAGTTGCCAAGTTCAGCTACATGCATAAATGTAACCAAATGGTGTAATTGCATTGTTATTTCCTCTCAATCGAAGTTGTATATAAAATCAGCAAAAGTAATCGAATTTTCCGATACTGAAGTTTATTATATAATTTCAATCAATAAAACGCAAGTAATCTAGCAGCATCTATTTCTCTTTCTGAACAAACATATGTATAAGTTTTGGATACCAAGGCCTCCAGTTCTCCCTTTTGAGGAAAACCGGAGGCCTTTAGGCATGAATCGAATATTATTATGGCTAATTGTGCTTACAATTTATCTGCAATTTGTTTACTTACTTCTTTCTCTTAGGTAGTTCGCTCCAGAGGGTAAATCCCAAAATCAGCACACCGCCGATCATCTGCGGAAGCGTCATGCCCTCGTTCAACAAAACCACACTTACCAGTACCGCAACCAAGGGGTCAATGTAACTTAAGATCGCCACCTTCTGTCCCGGCAACTCCTTCAGCGCAGTAAAATACATACAGTAAGTAATACCGGTATGCACCAAGCCTACGATCAGCAAATTGGTCCAGCCAGTGCCGCTCAAGCCACCAAGTGTAAAACCGCTGGTGCATGCCACATAAGGCACCAGCACAACGATGGCAGACAAAAACTGAATGAAGGTTCTATGCAGACCCGTTACACCCTTGATAAATTTGTTCAGCAGCATAACCGTGGCATAAAACGCCGCAGCTGCTAAACCGAACGCAATGCCGAGAAGATCCTGCTTGCCGCCACCGGCTGTTCCGGTAATCAGCACCAGACCTGCCGTTGCCATAGCAAAACAGAGGATCTGCTTTCCGGTAAGTTTTTCCTTAAAAATCAAAGGACAAACCACCATCACAATCACGGGCGCAAAATAATAGCTCAATGTCGCCACAGAAACGGTGGTGTATTTATAAGCCTCAAAAAGGAATATCCAGTTGATACCCATAGCTACACCGGACAGAAGCAATAGAAACAGTTCCTTTTTGATGCTGCGAAGGGAAAGCTTTTGTTTCGTTACCAGCAAGTAACCGCCCACCAGCAATGCTGCCAGCACTGCGCGATATAGCGCCAATTCACCGGAACTGACATTGATATTTCTCACAAAGGGTGCCAGTGTGCCGAAAATGAACATGGCTACCGCCATCAAACCCTTTGCGGCGTTTTCTTTTTTCATAGGAACCTCTCGGCGCTTTTAGAAAAGCAATGTGATGTTATAAATGATGGGTGCGAACAGAATTGCAGGCAAATAGTCTGCGACCTTGATTTTGGTAATGCCCATCAAATTGGTGCCGATCATAATAATCAGCAGAGATCCGGCGCAGGTCATTTCATTGATCGCACCGGCATTCATAAAGGGAGAAATCACACCTGCAAGCAGAACAAGTCCGCCCTGGATCAAAAACACTGTACCGGCAGAGAGCAGCACACCAATACCCAAGCTAGATGCTAGCATCATGGAAGATACCAAGTCCAAAGTAGCCTTGGTAATCAGCACAGTATTATCACCGGTAAGACCTGCCTGAATAGAGCCGGTCACCGTCATAGAACCTACGCAGAACAGCAAGGTGGATGTCACAAGACCTTCTGCAACAGAAGCCTTTTTGCCTTCCTTCTTGAACTTGTTCTCTACCTTTTCAGCCAAACGATTGATTGCACCATCAATATTCAGTAGCGTTCCGCTGATCGCG
>JAFYWV010000027.1 GCA_017546505.1 Bacteroidaceae bacterium | reverse complement strand
TTTATTGGTGTCCGATAAAAGTTTTTTGTATAGATGAAAAATAGGGCTGATTCCATTTTGTGGATTCAGCCCTTTGTAGTTATTTAGCGGTTACCACACACACTTAAATAACTATGGGCAAAAGTACACATTTCATCGGACAGCCGTTATATTCTCAGGTAATAAAATTGCTTGATAAGTCAAAAATTCTTCAAATCAGTCGTGAACAGCGTGGTGAGCATTACACAAAACGCTTTACTGCATGGATTCATCTGGTAGTAATGCTCTATGCCATCATCAAGCGGTTCGATTCATTACGCGAGATAACAACATCGCTTTTGGCAGACACCAACAAGCTCTCTCACCTTGGCATCACCTTCAAAATAGGGCGTAGTACACTTGCCGATGCCAATAAGCGCCGTCCGGAAAGAATATTCGAGAACATATATCGTGATTTATATGCTCGTTACAGAGACGAGCTTATATCGGACAGCCGCAAACGTCAACGTCCCAAATGGATGGACAGGTTGCAGATTATAGATTCAACCACCATAAGCCTCTTTTCCAATCTTATATTTAAAGGCGTTGGACGGCATCCCAAGACTGGGAAGAAGAAGGGCGGTATAAAGGTTCATACAGTTATTCACGCCAATGAGGGACTACCCTCTGACATAAAGTTCACATCGGCTGCTACAAACGATTCCTTTATGCTAAAACCTTCAACTCTTAACAGAGGTGACATTATGGCTATGGACAGGGCTTATATTGACTATGAAAAGTTTGAAGAACTGACACAAAGGGGTGTTACTTATGTCACTAAACTGAAGAAGTCGCTCAAGTACGCGATTGACAAGGATGTGATATACCAGACACCGGATGGGCTTATGGAAGTCAGATTTCAATACGTGACATTCTCAAAGCAAGTCAAAGGCGGTGATACAATAACACATAATGCCAGGATTGTCACTTATGTTGACCTTAGAAAACACAAACTTGTATCATTGCTTACCAATGATATGGATTCAGACCCCAACGAGATTATTGACATATACCGCCAACGATGGGAAATTGAATTGCTCTTTAAGCAGATAAAGCAGAACTTTCCGCTCAAATACTTCTATGGAGAGAGTGAAAATGCAATCAAGATACAGATATGGGTGACGCTCATAGCCAATTTACTGTTGATGGTTATGCAAAAACGTCTGACTCGAAGATGGAGTTTCTCTGGACTTGCCACAATGATGAGGATTACATTGATGTACTATGTAAATTTCTACAGCCTGTTCAACAATCCTGAAAAGGATTGGGAACAAATGCTAAGTTCCATTGAAAGTTCACCTCCAAAGCCAACTCTTTTTGATTAGGGGGGCTTGGCATTGAAAAAAAGTACTCGACCACTGTTATACAGTAGCCGAGCACACTATTTTTAACTTACTTCATTTTTATCGGACACCAATATTTGGAATTATTGTTTAGTGTATATGAAAAAAGAGGCAACACGGTGTTGCCTCTTTTGAAATGTATTGTTGCAAGTCTGTTATCTTGCAATGAATTTCTTGCCGTTCTGTATGTATATGCCGCCCTTTGCGGGTGCTGTAACCTTGCGGCCCTGGAGGTCGTAGATAGTTTTCACCTTTCCGCTTTCACCTTTCACCTCGGTAAGCACCTCCTCAATCGCTGTGGGGTTGGTTGACTTGATGGGGTAGAATGGTGCATCGTCGCTGAACTTGTATGTTCCGTTGCTTGCCCAGTCAAGTGAGAAGCGTACGAAACGCATTGTAAAGCCACCGAACACGCCGTTCTCTTCGTAATAAACACCAAGTGTTCCGTCGGGGAGCACAACTGCTGCGCTGTAGGCCGAGCCGATTGGGCAGATGGTCTTTGGAGTGCCGAATGTGGCGCCTTCGTCGGTTGAGAGTGCGATACTTACATTCTGACGGCTTCCGCTGTTAGGCAATGTCTGGAACGCAATGTCCCATGCGTTGCCCTCAACGGTTGAACACCATACCATGTACTCGCCGTCGCATGCGTTGCCCGAGATACCGCTGTTGAAGCGTGTCTGTGAAGGCAAGTGCCATGTCTCACCATCGTTCGATGTGTAGTTGTAGTAGTTGTAGCCACTTGAACGTACACTGATGGCGAGGTCGCCGTTGTTGCGCTCGAGTGTCTTTGGCTCGTCGGCACCGCTTGTGCCGCTTGTGCCGCTAACATACCAGCTCTGGCCACCGTCCTTGCTCATGAAGAAGTAGAAGTGCTGGCTGTTGTCGGCCTGGCGGTTGACAAAGCTTGAAACGAGTGTACCGTCGCGCTTCTGGAGTGCTGCACCTGAACCCGAGAATCCGCTCTTCCATGTGTTTGTCTTGGGGTTAGAGCAGTTTGCACCAAAGAGGTCGTCGGTGTGGTCAACAGGTGTTTCCCATGTCAAGCCACCGTCGCGGCTGGTGATTGTCTTCCAGCGTGGGGGCTCGGCTGCTGTTCCTGCAAAGAAGCCGTGGCCGTATGTGCCGGCACTTGTCATGATACCTACAATCTCGCCGTTGTCGCGGTTGGTAACGATAGATGCATCACCGTGGCCATAGTTGCCACCTGTCTCTGCTGTACCTGCAACAGTCACAGGGTCGCTCCATGTGCGGCCGTTGTCCTCGGAGTACTGTGCTACAAGGTAGCAGTGGCTTGGGAGGTCGGCATTGTGGTGCTTGCGGTCATCGGTGAGTGTCACAAGGCGCTTGCCGTCCTTTGTCACTGTGATTGAAGGAATGCGGTAGTAGAGTGAACCCTTGTCCATTGGCATGAGCACAGCACCCTCGGAAAGGA
Source organism: Bacteroidaceae bacterium (assembly GCA_017546505.1). GTDB lineage: Bacteria > Bacteroidota > Bacteroidia > Bacteroidales > Bacteroidaceae > HGM04593. The sequence goes on along the minus strand of JAFYWV010000027.1, from coordinate 983 downwards.
ATATTGTGACGCTGTGTGCCGGGTTGCCGTTCTCCTCGGTAACCTGTTTGCCATCGATTGTATATGCTGCGATGCTTGCATCGACAGTGTTGCCCTCTTTTGCAGTCTCGGCAATGTCGTATGTAATCCACAGGTAGTGGTCGCCTGGAGCCAATGTCTTGTTGCCGGTGATGGTGAATGTGCCGTCTGCAGCAAGTGTAACTGTCTCGCCGAACTGCTCGCCGTTCTCCTCGCGCCATGTCATCTTCTTGTCGGGGTCAACGAACAACTCGCGTGAGTTGGTTGCAAAATATGCCTTCACATTTGTGATGTCCTCTCTGTTTGTACCAACGAAAGAACCTTTCACGCCCTGGAACTCAACATCACCTTCAAGACCGCTGATGCGTATTGTTGAGCGCACGATTGGCTGGTTGGTGTTGCCGATACCTGTGCTCACCTTGCCCTGTACTACATTCGATGATGAGAACTCGGCAAGTGCGTTGGTTACGTCAACCTCGTCGAAGCGCCACAGCGATGCACCGTTAGCTTCGGCACCCCAGCGTACAATCACCGCGTTTGCCTCCTGAGCATGCAACTCAACTGCGTTGTCCTTGATGGTGAAGAAATCGAATGCGCTCTGGATGGTGTAGATGTAGTTTGGCTCGCTCACGACACCGAATGAAGTTGAGCCGCCGGTACCTGAACCTGCTGTACCAAAGTACTCGCCCTTATAGTTCTTGATGGCAAGCTTGCCGTCCTTCTCCCAGAAACTCCAGATGCGGTCGGCACTGAATGTCTTGTCGGCAAAACGGAGTTTCTCCATGTCGTTGTCATAGTAGATAACCTTACCGGCGCAGTATGCCTTTGTAGATGCGCTGGCAATGTAGTACCAGTGCTCATCGCCCTCGGTACTGATTGAAGGTGCCTCAATCTTATCCTCCTTAATCTTTACTGTGAAGTTTGTCAATACCACACCGTTGCCGTTGCTGCCGGCAAGGGTGAAC
>JAFYWV010000026.1 GCA_017546505.1 Bacteroidaceae bacterium | reverse complement strand
GGGGTACTTACGCAAGTTGCGCAGGGCTACCGTGATGTAGTGTCGTATCATTTGAGTTTGTTAGTTTATAAGTTTGCTTTTTGCATTTGCGAAGTTAAAGACTCCTGCAAGCATTCACCTCAAAAAAAATGTAAAAAATGCTTTTTTGACCGAAAAATGTCTAATTTTTTGACACTTTTTGCTGGTGAAAGGCTTTTTTCATCCCTTTTCTGTGATTTTCCATGAAATCGGAGTACCTTTGTTGTGTGAGTGATACAAGATTTCTCGCACGCAGATTTTTTGTTTCACGCAAAAGGATAGTTTCACGCGAATCTCGCAAAAGACGCGAAGGCTGTATCGCAAAAGGCTCACAGCATGTCGGCGAATCGCCGAGTGTCCACAACTGGATGGCAAACGCGAGCAAAGCAAGCGTATTTCGTGAGATTTGCGAGATTGCCTTTGGCCCCTTCGGGCGGCGAACACGTTTCGCGTGAGAAAACAGCGTAATAGGAAACTGATGTAGTAAGAAATAACATATAATTAGTATGAAAGCGAAAGATCCGTTGTCGTATAAAGTTATTGGCTGTGCGATGGAAGTGTACAATGTATTGGGACCTGGGCTATTGGAATCAGCCTACGAAAAGGCATTGATACACGAGCTTCAGATTAATGGTCTGTCCGTGTCATCACAAGTACCTGTGGAAATGCAATATAAAGGAGTAAACTTGGGCGAGGGATTACGGTTAGACCTACTCGTAGAAGATTCGCTTATCGTAGAACTGAAGTCTATTGATGAGTTGAAGCCTGTGCATTATAAGCAGCTGCTCACATATCTCAAGCTGTTAGATAAACGCATTGGTCTTCTTATAAACTTTAATGTGAATGACTTCCGTGATGGTATCAAGCGTGTGGTGAACGACTTTAAGGATTAAGGGCTTATTATTTCACGCGAATCTCGCGAAAGACGCGAAAACAAGTCCTTTGAAAGGTATATAACAGAGTATTATAATCACGCAAAGCGCACTTGCATGCTCGTGCTTACCATCCGGAATGAACACTCGGCAGTATGCCGACACACGCGAGTGAAACAATGCGTGCCTTTGCGAGATTCGCGAGATTCGCGTGAGAAAAAGATTCATGTGAAGATATGGCAAGGATTATATTAGTTCACGCGAATCTCGCAAAAGACGCGAAGAGCAAATGGAAGAACGATTATGACAACGAAAATCTCACGAAGACTGCATTGTTTACACTCGCAGTTGGCGGCTACGCCGAATGTTTATAGCCAGAGGATACACACAAGCGACTGCGTGTGTGCCTTCGTGAGATTGCCTTTGGCCCCTTCGGGCGGCGAACACGTTTCGCGAGATTCGCGTGAGAAAAAAGATATTTGTGTGAGGAGATATTAAAGAAACGAAGAACAATGATTGATGCAAAGGTAATAGTAATCGATGACAATGCTGCCGTGCTGAAGGCGATGGGCATGGTGCTCAAGGGAGCGTTCACCAAGGTGGTGGCTGTGGAGGACCCGCAGCTGATACCGGCACTCATCGCGGCTGGCGATGTGGATGCCGTGTTGCTCGACATGAACTTCGGGGC
>JAFYWV010000025.1 GCA_017546505.1 Bacteroidaceae bacterium | reverse complement strand
TCGGGTTGTGGCAAGTCCACATTGATGAACATATTGGGCCTGCTTGACAGCCCTACCGAGGGCAGCTATTGCCTGAACGGGACCGACGTGGCTCTCTTTGGTGAGGACGAGCGCACGACACTCAGGAAGGGTGTCATCGGGTTCGTGTTCCAGAGCTTCAACCTTATCGATGACCTCAATGTGTACGAGAACATAGAGCTGCCGTTACTTTATATGGGTGTTCCCAAAAAGGAACGCAAGAAGAGGGTCGAGGAGGCTATGGAACGGATGGACATCGCACACCGTGCGGGTCATTTCCCACAGCAGCTGTCGGGCGGTCAGCAACAGCGTGTGGCCATTGCGCGTGCCGTGGTCACCAATCCCAAGATAATCTTCGCCGATGAGCCCACGGGTAACCTTGACTCAAGGAACGGTATTGAGGTCATGGAACTGCTCAAGCAACTCAATGGTGAGGGTACCACGGTGGTTATGGTCACCCACTCGTTGCGTGATGCCTCGTATGCAGGGCGTGTGATAAATATGTTCGACGGGCAGGTAGCCACAGAGATCCATCAATAACCCTCAAATACGGCAATATCATGTTAGGACACTATATGAAAGTGGCAGTGAGACAACTGCTCAAGTACAAGTTCCACACCGTGGTCTCGGTGCTGTGTATGGGAATCGGTCTCACATTCAACGGTTATATGAACCTCTTTTTCGAGACTTCAATAGAGCCTGAGAACAAATGCAATATCTATCTCAACGACAAATTAAGCCATGCCTCGGAGTTCTTTCAGCTCAAGGACAGTGGGGTCGAAGGCCTGGAGAATATAGTTGGTGTGACATTACGTCCCATAAGTGCAAATGCCTATGTCGAAAGCAAACCGGAACTTCCGTTTCAGGTGGGAGTCCACGGTATATCAGACATCTTCTTCAGGTACAGCGATGGTGTAATGCAATACGGCTCCTACTGGATACGTGAAGGACGCGATTCCATAGGCAAGAACGAGGCTATCATAAGCAAGGGGCTTGCAAAGAAGATCTTCGATACCGAAAGTGCAATAGGCAAGAGCATCACGCTGGCAGCCGACAGTCTCAACAAAGCCGTGAACTATGAAGGGAATTTTGAAGGTCACGAATATTTCTCGACCACCTATCGCATTGTGGGCGTGCTTGACATGGGCAACGATGTCACCTCCTGGATGTATGTACCATTGGTGCAGAACAATACAGCTGTACATGTTTCGGCCGATCTGGTTGACAGGTATTCGGTAAAGGAGGCACAGGAGAACCTCAATGCCGTCCAGTGGAGAGCGTCTGCCGACGGTGAGCCATTAAGTTTTTACCTGTCGGCACGGGAACGTGATATGACTTACTGGTTGGTGCTCGTTGTCGTTAAGCTCTTCTCGTGGCTGATATTCATCATCGGTTTCGTGAACTTCATGAAATTCATGCTCCAGATGTTCTACACACGCCAACGCGAGATTGCCCTGCGCAAATGCATGGGCTCGGACAGCAAGGGACTCTATGCACTGCTTGCAAGCGAGGTGGTGCTGGTGCTGTTGTTGTCGTTCCTTGTGTCGTGTATCGTGAGCGAACTCTCGTTGAGCTACGTAAAGTATATGAACCTTGATTTCAATATGTATGTCGATTTCAGGCTGCTCTTTATGTTACAGTTGAAGGCTACGGTCATTGCGCTGGCCGTGGGACTTGTCGCTGTGCTGTTCCCCGTACTGAGGCTGCGCCGTGTAGAGATGAAGGGCGCAATGGTGCGCCGTCGCCAAGGAAAAAAGACAAGGAACATCATGTTCGCCTTGCAGTTCGCGATAACGATAGTCTTTTTATGTCTTCTTGGTTTCGTAGTACTCGGCAATAAAGTCGATAAAGGATGGTTGCCAAGGCAACTCTCTCGTGCGGAGCGTGAGAGGATAATAGCAATTTCACGTTATACGAATTTCTGGGAAGAGATACATCCCCAGATTGCGAATCTTCCTGATATCGAACTCGTGGCAAGTGCCCATAGCTGTACCATATTATCAGATGTCCAAATGTATGTCACGGTTGCAGTCGGTAGTGATACTGTATATTCGCGTCTGCTTGCCATGGGTGACCCCAATTTCTTTGAGATGTTCAATATCAATGTCAACGGCAAGCTTGTCAAGTCGTCCGATAGAGGCTATATGTACGTGGATAAGGTGCTCCATGAGAGGCTTATGCAGAACGGCAATTTTGACGGAACCGTGAGCCGTGATTTGTGGAAATATCAGGTTGCAGGTGTGATGGAGGATGAACTCTTCCCTTTCACGTCCGAAACATTTATCAGTGGTGAAGGCTTTATACCGTTGTGCGGATTCGTTTTCAGTGTAGAAGAAGCCGCCCATACCGATTTCTTCTACAGGGTGAGAAAAGGTGCATCGGTTGAAGATGTGAAGAAATCGATAGAGACCATCATACGCAAGTATGTCCCTGAGAGCTTTGAGGTAAAGGTGAATACCATAGGTGAACTTCACCGTATGGTTCATCAGTCAATCACGTCGCTTTTGCATCTTGCCTGTCTTCTCGTTTTCATCTGCATGCTCGTGTTGGTGCTGAGTGTGTACTCCTCAATCTCACTCGATGCGGCAACACGCCAGAAGGACATTGCCGTGAGAAAGATTAACGGTGCAAGGAAAAAGGATATACTCAAACACTTTATTCTTCCTTATGTAACTACATATCTGGTAACATTCATCATTGTATATCCTTCGCTGTGCTGTCTTATGTACTGGGCGACACAAGGAGGTGCAAAAATGCAAAGGAGTCTTATGGAGTACTATTGCCCTTATGGAGTCTTTATATTGGTTGTCACGTTGGGATTGCTGCTGCTCACCACATGGCACAAGATAAAGCTGATAATGAAGGTGAACCCGGCAGACGTCATCCGCCGCGAGTGATGGCGGCTTCTGTGTCATGAAACAATAAATGTGATAATATGGATGTTGTCCCTGCGCAACCTATCATGCCGGGCATAGCGAACCAACGGTCCTGCCCGAAGGGGATCAAAGCCAAGCATCGTGTGGGAAAATAGCTATGGGTCAACATCTATGTTATTATCTAAAACCATTTTTTAGGTATCTAAATTCTCGTTTTTAGATTTATTTCTTGGCGAGGGATGAAATTCTGTTTTCATTTGCGTTGAAGTTTTCTTCCGAGATGAAAGAATGAGAAATCAATGTACCCTTGTAACAAAAAGGCGGTTTGTCCGTCTTATAGTAAAAGTATATTGTTAAAACATAAATTATATGAAAAAACTATTTTTAACCATCATTATTGCATTTGCCACCGTATGTGGCTTTGCACAGGAGAAAGTATGGGAAGATGTTGTGACAGGCTACAGAACCAGCACTGTCTTTGATGTCAATAAGGTTTGGTTCTATCCCGACAGGACCGATGTGCTCTTGCACATAGATTTCCCTGCCGGCCGTCAGGCGAGGATAGCATTGGGTACTACACTCAGTGATAGTGCAAACAATTATGCTTTGAAAGGCAAGAACTCTGTGGAGTACGATGGTGCTCTTTGTGTGGAGTATGAGACTCCTTTTGTCGTACCCGAAAGTGGTGAGGTTGATATCCTGCTCTCTTTTGAGCCGTTGCCTGTGGGCACTGAACGCTTCACGCTTAATGGTTACGATGGTTGGGTTGTGCAGAATATACGCAGTAGTGCCGATTTACCCAATGGCATAACTGATACCTATTGGCGTAACGAAGCCACTGGCGATTGGCTCGTAGGCTTTGCAACCGAGCACGTTATCTATGACTCACGCATTTGGGATATAAAGTCAATGACAGAGAAGCGTGGCGGTTACACTCTTACCGTTGAGAACGGCGATGATGTGCTTGAGATAAAGGTGGGCAAGATGAAGAAAGGCACACGCACAATCAAAGTAGGCGGTTCAAAGGCTGTAAAGTGCAGCCCTATAACCACCGCCACATTGCCCGATTACCCTGTGAAAGACAACCGCGTGGGCTTTAAGGACAACGGTTACGCCTTAGGCGACAGTGTCACAATAATCGGTTGGTTAAAGGATATGCCTGCCGAGGCCTTGGAAAGAGGTGGCAATGAGTTTGAGGTTTCCATTGAGAATATCATTTCCTGCGACGAAGAGAATTTCTATGCACGCTTGGATTCAATAGGCCGTTTTGTAATAAAAGTACCGGTAATGAACTCCACCGAGGCATACCTTGATTGGAGAAGAAGCCAATCCAATGTCCTCCTTGAACCGGGTGAGACATATCTGTTCCTTAATGATTTCACTACAGGCCAGCAACTCTTTATGGGCAAGGATGTCCGCTTGCAGAACGAGATGCTTGGCTATCCTTTCGAGTGGTTCTCGACACCGAAATTCAAGAAAGAGGCAAGCCACGTAGAGACAATTGTGTATCTTGAGGGAATAAAATCGGAACTTGGAAGTTTTTGCAACGGGGTGGTTGAGTACACAAAGGAGCACCCGAACCTATCAAGGCGTTGCGTTGATTTTGTCAATGGTTACTACCAGACAGGTGCCTGTCGTGAACTTATGCAGGCGAGGTTTGCCTTCAAATCTTTTATACCACCAAGGGAGTTTATGGATTATGTCGAGAGTTTTTGGAATCATAGTAATTTGCATAGCTATACAATTTACAGGGATTTTCCAGGATTGATGACTGATTATCTTGATGTTTGTGCCGATGAATTCGACGACAAACGCAGCTTTGCTACTATACTGCAAAAGTTGGTTGCAACAGGTTCGATAACCCTTTCGGAAAAAGAGAAATCAGTCATGGAGGTATATGATAGGGAGACCGAAAGGATACGCACTGAAATTGAATCTGCAACATCTGATGCAGAAAGGCAAAGATTAGCTGCCGAATTCAATAGTGGAGAGATTGTGACTGTTATGAACGGACTTCTTGCCCGTGTAAACGATGAATTGATGCTTGAAACGATTTGTAACGAGACATTGCAGATGCTCGGTGAAACAACTGTCGATTCTGCTGTTTGTGATATTTACAAGGCAAAGCGTTTGTACGAATATATGGACAATAGACGTAAGCCTCTTACTGCTGCCGCAGTAGAGTGGATGGAGGAAAATGTAAAAATGCACGCAGCAAAGGTATTTGTTCTCGAACTACACGAAAAGTACCTTGCAATAATGAACAGGGAGATGTCATCGGATGCCAACCTTATGTCATCGAAAGATGTTGCCGATATGAGTGACGGTGAGAAAATCCTTCGCAAGCTCGTTGAGCCATACAAAGGCAAGATTGTCCTCATTGATGTATGGGGAACTTGGTGCAGTCCTTGCCGTCAGGCTCTTTCGCACAGCAAAGAGCTTTACGAGAGAATGGCACAGTATGACATAGTATTCTTTTACCTTGCCAACCGCAGTGACGACGAGAGTTGGAAGAATGTCATCAAGGAGTACAATGTCACAGGCGACAACGTAGTACATTATAACCTGCCCAATGAGCAGCAGAGTGCGGTAGAGAACTTCCTCAAAGTAAACCAGTATCCTACTTACAGGCTAATCGACCGCAACGGCAACCTGCTAGATGTCAATGCCGACCCAAGAGACCTTGATGCTTTTGAAAACCTTATAAAAGCATTGTAATTACCCATATTGAGTTCAGAGGGGGCTGACCCAAAAGCCTACTTTTAGAACAAGCAACCCCAGTCAGAATATGCTCTGACTGGGGTTGCTCTCTTTGTAAAATGACTTTTGAGTCACCTTCTTTCTTGTTTTTATTGCCTGCTTCTTCCGTCACTTCGGATTTGTAATTCGTTCCTACTTACGGAATGCTCCACATTGTATATAAATTGAATAGGGAACCTAAAAAGAGGAAACTGGTGGAATAACGTCGGGGTGATATCAGTTCCGGCTCATTCCGGCTTTTTCTAAAAAATAGGTATATTTAACGTGAGTTCGATATAAACTCATCAAACCGTGAATTTGTCATTTTTCGGGCAAGCCCTCAACAACACGTCCGACAGAGCGTAGCGACGAGGAATCTCAAAATATTGTGAGAAAAGAGATCTCTCACATACGTTGACTTTAGCCCCTTC
>JAFYWV010000024.1 GCA_017546505.1 Bacteroidaceae bacterium | reverse complement strand
TAAGTTGAAAACACTACCCGATGTGTGTAAACTGATTAGCAACATACCACCCTACTCGCTGCGAAGCGGTGTAGAACAACAGCTCTACGACGGCAAGTCGGATTATATAACATTCTCCATGGGAGGTGTGAAGTTCAGCGAGGGTTTCATTCTGTACAACAAAGCCAACGTCCTGAGCAATGATGTACACTCACACGCCATATTCGACCTAGGTAATGAATTTGACTACATTAGCTTCACCGTTGGCTATGTGAGTAAGAGTTGGGCGATGAGTAACGACCAACTAAGTGTCTTTGCAGATGATGAACTGATATTCCAGACTCCACTTCAGCCAACCTTCCCAAACCAAACGTTTGTAGTACCTATCAAGAAGTGCCGCAAACTGAAATTTGAGAGCAAGGGACAAGGTACCTTGGACGTAGCCGCATATGGCGTGGCCGACCTGGTAGTATATCGAGGCGACCCCGTTGAAAATGAGCTATTCGTACATCCTACACCGGAATGTCCTTCCGAGATTGACCTTATTGACCTGGGAGCGCCCTACCTACACTATGTAAGTTCGGCTGAATCAGGTGTCTTTGTCGATGGTAAATCCAAAAAAGACTATTTCACAAGATACGACAACAGTAGAATATACAAAGGTTTTATACTACAAACAAGCACCCACTTCTCGCTAGACCAAGGAGTGCTTGCCGGTTCAGATGCTGTAGGGGCTGCGACTATCGGCGCTGCAGCTATCGGTGCTGCATTTGTGCCCATCGGTGTATCAGTTGGTGGTGCCATTGTGGGAACCTCACTTATGAGTGTTGCTGGACTGATGATGCTTGCCGCCGGAGGAGAAGCGATAGAGAACTCTTGTGCAGCCTTTAACACCTATGGCGAGTACAACAGTGTAACCTTTACCGTCGAATGTCTCAGAACACAGGGCGACACACAATTTTTCGGCACAGACACAGACCAACCCGACATTAGCGAGAGAAAAGAAAAACTATTGATTGGCGCAGACCACACCGTCATGGCAGAACTTGCTATCTTCGAAGGAATGGAACCGCAAACAGTGACTGTACCCATTAATGGCTGCGGACAACTCATGTTCTGGCTCGCAAATACCAAGGGCACATCGGCAGCATACGTCTTCCATGACATAAAGGTGTCAAAAGAGAAGTGTGAGCTCATCGTCCCAGAAGACATGAGACCCTCAGAGGCTGTAGTAACAGAACCACGCTGGACGGAACAGACAATACCAGAAGGGTGGACAAAACCAAACAGTTGTGGCGTTAGTGCCATTGACAGTTACTTGGTTGGGCTCAGGAACCTCTACGACAATGCTTCAAAGGCTATCAAAAAATATGCTCCATCATATACTATCCACACCTATTACCTTGAAACCGAAGCCATGCAGATATGCAAGGCCGTAAAACTAATAAGCAAAGTGCCGACAAGTACGGGCGAACACAATGCAATACGCATTCCATACACATTAGAACAATATGGTTACACCATAAAGTCGTTGAGAGAGATGAAAGAAGAGATCGTTTCGTTGAGCTTAAAACAAGCGAGTGCTGTGGCGGCTTTGCCTGAGTTAGGCCTGGGAGCACTATCCTATGGTAAGGTGTTAAAGGAATGCAATAAACTCCTAAAGCTATTGAAGGAGGCTGTCAATGAAATGCATCAATGTACTATTGAAAATGAGGCATTCCTAAAGAAACTTATATCCACCGCCATTGATATTGATGGACGCGAATCCAATGAAAAGACCATCTTTGCCCCCCTTCTTTCGGGAGAGGAGACACCTAACGGGACAAAATCAAAAGTACGAAATTTTGCAGAATAACGATGTAGTCATCCTTTATAGGAATAGCGTGCTATTCCTGTAAATATAATAAATACCACATGAAAAGATTCATCGCCATACTATTGTTAACCCTGCCATTGCTCGCAGTAGCACAGCAGAAGATAAAGGTAGCCTGCATCGGCAACAGCGTGACATACGGTTACGGCCATAAAGAGCC